>CAMGEK010000028.1 GCA_946055105.1 uncultured Clostridia bacterium | reverse complement strand
AGCTTGCGGATATAGAAAAGCGTATATCGAATATGGTTTCGGCAATCGAGCAAGGAATAATCCTTGAATCCACGAAAGCAAGACTGTCGGAATTAGAGCAACGCAAGAGCGAGCGTGAAGTAACAATTTTGCAAGAGCAAATCAAAAAACCGTTCCTTACGAAAGAACAAATTCGTTTCGGAATAGACAAATTCAAACAGCTTGACGTAACCACAAAAGAAGGTAAACAATGTCTGATTGACGGATTTATAAACGCAATCTATCTCTATGACGATAAAATTACCTTTACTTTCAACTACAAAGACGGAACGCAAACCGTATACCTTGCGGAACTTGAAGCAACTTGCGGTTCGGATATTAAATTACTTGGCGCACCAAAAGAGTATAATCCGAATTATTTACTTGTTACAAGCGAATGGTTCGGATTATCTTTTTTATGAACGATAGAGACGCTCTAACGTCGCTAGATTTGCGCTATCTTTCTTATACTGACTTGATAGATCGCGCATATTGACGCGCTTGCTATCGTCGCTATATTTGCGCTATCATTCAATACTGAGAAGGCGCACCAAAAGAGTGTAATCCGAATTATTTGCTGATAAACGGCGAATGGTTCGGATTATCTTTTTTCATGAATGATAGAGACGCGCTATCGTCGCTATATTTGCACTATCTTTCTTATACTGACTTGATCGATAGCGCATATTGACGCGCTTGCTATATTGTCTCTATCTTCCTCAGGATTTCCTTTTTTAGAATCGTCAAAAAGCGAAGCCGTCTCCTAATAGAAACGGCTTCGCTTTTCGTTTGTTTTGGGTTCCGCTAATAAAATACGGATTTTAATACGTTATCGTTACCCTTTTTTTGTTGGAAATTTTACGGCATGATCTGCCGTCCGACGCTCTTTTTTCCGTCGCGCTCCGTTCGCCGAGCGCCTGAAAAAATCTTATCGCTGCACTCTTCCGCTTCCGTCGCCGCCCGCGAGCGCCTTCACTTCCGAAAGAGATACCATATTATAGTCCCCCTCGACCGTGTGTTTCAGGCAGCTCGCCGCCACCGCAAATTCGATCGCGCTCTGCGCGTCGTAGCCGTTCGAGAGAGCGTAGATGAGCCCGCCGCCGAAGCTGTCTCCGCCGCCTACGCGGTCCACGATATGCATGGAATACTTCTTGCTGAAATACGCCTGACCGTCCCGATACAGCATACCGCTCCAATCGTTGTCGTTCGCGCTCTTGCTCTCGCGAAGAGTGATCGCCACGCCTTTGAACCCGAAACGCTCCGTCAGTTTCTTCGCTACCGAAATATAGCCGTCTCTGTCAAGTTTTCCGCCGTAAATATCCGAATTGTCCGCTTCGATGCCGAACACGTCCTTTGCGTCCTCTTCGTTTGCGATACAGTAATCGATATACTTGCAAAGCTCGCCCATTACCTGCCCGGCTTTTTCCTTGCTCCACAGTTTTTTGCGGAAGTTCAGATCGCAGGAGATCGTGATATTCTTCTCTTTCGCCTTTTTACAAGCCTCGATGCAAATTTCCGCCGTCTCGTCCGAAAGCGCGGGCGTGATTCCCGTAAAGTGGAACCATTCTACCCCTTTGAAGATGGAATCCCAATCGAAATCCCCTCTCTTCGCTTCCGCGATCGCCGAATGAGCGCGGTCGTAAATGACTTTGGAGGGGCGCTGACTTGCGCCTTTTTCGCAATAGTAAATGCCCACGCGATCTCCGCCGCGCACGATTTTGCTTGTGTCCACGCCGAATTTACGCAGAGAATTGACCGCCGCCTGTCCGATTTCGTGCGCGGGCAGTTTGCTGACGAACGCCGCGTCCATGCCGTAGTTCGCCAAAGACACCGCCACGTTCGCTTCCGCGCCGCCGAACGTCGCTTCATACTTCTCGCTTTGTACGAATCTTAAATAATTTTCGGGCGCAAGACGAAGCATCAACTCCCCGAAAGTAACAATCTTTCCCATTTAATTCACCTCTATTTTTTCTTGATATAATTTTACCCATTCGTCGGCGATGAGCTTCGCTTCCGCCACCATCGGATGCACGCCGCCGAAAAATACGATTCTCATTTCTTTTCCGTCTGCTGCAACGCTGCCTCCACGAAAAAGCTTCCGCCGACCGCGGCGATTTTATCCCAAGACAAAAATTCGTCCAGATTGTCGTTGTTGACGCCGCCCGTCGGAATGAATTTCACCTGCGGGAAGGGCGCGGAAAGCGCTTTCATCGCTTTCAAGCCCCCGTACACGTTCGCGGGGAAGAATTTCACCGTCGTGATGCCGAGCTCCAACGCCTGCATGATCTCCGTCGGCGTCACGCAGCCGGGATAATAGGGCACGCCCGCCCGCTTGCAGACCGCCGCAACGCTTTCGGAAAGTCCTGGCGAGACGATGAATTTCGCGCCCGCTTTCAACGCGCGTTCGCATTGCTCCGCATTGATCACCGTGCCCGCTCCGATTTCCATGTCGGGAAATTCTTTGCAAGCAAGGCGAATCGCCTCTTCCGCGCACGCCGTGCGGAAGGTGATTTCCGCACAGTTGATTCCGTACGCTTTTAACGCGGAAAGAATCTTTTCCGTGTCGTTTAACTCTTTGATGACTACAACCGGTATCCGTTTTTCCATTGTTTACTCCTCTTTTCAGACTCCTTTTTTTCAGCTCTCTGCTTTTGCCCGCAATCGGGAAACCGCTTACGCGAACTTACGATACCACGCTGCAAACGCGCCGCAAGATCGCAAAATACGCAAACGGTCTCTCACGCTTATCGAGCCTGCGCCGAGAGCGTTTTTCCGTTTAATTTTTCTTTTTACCGAGCAGCTTCTGCACGAAAGAGGGCAGTCTGCCGTCCGGCTTGTCCTCTTCCCGCTCTTCCGTCTCCTCCGATCTTTCGGGTTGCGGAACGGCGGGCGTCGGTTCGCGATAGGCGTTCTGCGGCGCGGCGCGGAACGCCGTCTCTTCGTTCGACGGCGTATCGTAAAGCGTCGGCGCGGGCGACTGTTTGCGCACCGCGTCCCGTATCGAGCGGAAATCCTGCGCGGAGGGCTGCGCCGCTTCCTCGCCGCCGATTCCGCGCTCGGCAGAAGAAAATCCCGTGGCGATGACCGTCACTTCCACTTCGTCGCTGATGTTCGGATCGATGCAGGCGCCGAAAATAATATTCGCCGAGTATGCAACGACGCTGTGAATCAGGCTCGCCGCCGTCTTAACCTCGTCGAACGTCAGGTCGTTTCCTCCGACGACGTTGAGAATGACGCCCGTCGCGCCCTCGATCGTCGTATCCAGAAGCGGGCTGTTGACCGCGAGCCGAACCGCTTCGACGATTCTGTTCTCGCCTTTCGCCACGCCGACGCCCATGTGCGCGAGTCCTCTGTCTTTCAGGATCGTGCGTACGTCCGCGAAATCGAGATTGATCAATGCGGGCGTAACGATCAGATCCGCGATTCCGCGAATCCCCTGTTTCAAGACCTCGTCGGCGACGCGGAGCGCTTCCGGCATCGGCGTATTTTTCGGCACGACTTCGCCGATCTTTTCGTTGGGAATGATGACGAGCGTATCGACGAACTTCCGCAGGTTGTTCAATCCCGCGGCGCTGTTGTCCATTCTGCGCCGTCCCTCGAATTCAAACGGTTCCGTAACCACCGCTACTGTGAGAATTTTCAGATCTTTCGCAAGTTTCGCGATCACGGGCGCGGCGCCCGTGCCCGTTCCGCCGCCCATGCCCGCGGTGATGAACAGAAGATCGGTGTTCTCGATCGCGCGGATCAGAGCTTCCTTGCTCTCCTCCGCCGCCGCCCGTCCGATCTCCGGTTCCGCGCCCGCGCCCAATCCTTTGGTGAGCTGAGCGCCGATCTGAATTTTTACTTCCGCTTTATTGCAAGCCAGAATCTGCGCGTCCGTGTTGACCGCGATATATTCCGCGCTCGTGATGCCCGCCTCGATCATGCGGTTGACGGCGTTGTTTCCCGCGCCGCCCACGCCGATGACTTTGATTCTCGCTTTGCCCGTGATCGTCTGCGCGGGCGTATTGTCTTCCATGCCGTACATATTCTTCATTAACCTCCGAATCCGTTTAATAATCGATGGAAAAATCCGCTTCTGCGGTTATCGTCGTAAGCCGCGTCGGCAAGCGCGATGCGCGAACTGACGGACGGTTTGTTGTAATAAGGCAACGAGGGCGACGCGAGTTCGCATACCCTGTTCAGCCGTTTGGAAACGTATTCGAGCGCGCCGCGGATCGTGCAGAGTCCCTCTCCCGTCACGTAGAGCGGCTTGAAATCCAGCTCTCGCCCCGCGCACTCTTCCAGAAAAGAACCGATCCCCTCGCAGATCTCGTCCAGACCCGCGCGGATCTCCTCGGTCAGACGGTCGTACTCGATTTCGTACGTCTCGCCCCGAAAATAAAACTCCGTATCCGACGCGCCGCCCAGACGGAATAAATTCGTCTTCGACAGCAACGCGACCGCGCCCTCGTACGGCAGAGAAAATTTCTCCATGAGCCGAACCGCGATCTGTCCCGTTCCCGCCCAGACCGATTTCTGCGCCAATACGCCGCCGCCGAGCAGAATACTCACCGTAGAGGAAAGATACCCCCCGTCGAGCAACAACGCGTATTCGTCCCGCGTCTCGGACGGAATCAGATAGATCGCCTGCGCGTATTCGGACGGAATATACCGCAGGGAGACGCCGAGATTGTTGAAAATCTCCTCCACCGTCCGCGCGAAATATTCGGTGCAATAAAAGTAGGAGAGCAGTCCCGAAAGGCTCGACGAGACCAATCCCGTCGGATCCACCACCCGCCGCTTGTCCGAAGTCGTAAAGATCATGCTCGAAGCGCGGATAAACCGCCGATCCGCGACCGTTTCCTTTCCGCTCTCGTAGAGCATGGAAATTTCCCGCGCGCCGATCCGACGCTTTCTTGAAAAACTCACGTCGCGCTCTTTGGGGATCACTTCCGTAAACTCTCCGGGAACGCCGACGTACAGACGCGAGATCCGTTCGCCGCAGACGCGTTCCACCGAGGAGACCGCGCGAAGAACGGCGTCGCCGAACGCCTTCGCGTCGTAAAACTCGCCGTTTTCGTACCCGTCGTACGATTCCGTTCTGCTCGCTTTGAAGATAAAGGTGCGATTGACGCCTCTCTCTCCGACAAGTACGGTTACTTCGGAGGAACGAACGTCAAGCACCGCTACGCTTTTGCGCCCCATGCCGTCGTTTCCTTATGAAAAAATTCTTTTTTTATTATACCAAAGTCTGCCGCGATTGTCAACGGATTCCGTAAAATTTTCCGCAAAGCCGCGGGGCATGTCCGCATGAAAAACGCAACCCCGAAAGGTTGCGCTCGTTTCATTCCTCTCCCGTCATCGGTTGTACGGAGATCCCGCCCGCGTCGATCAGATCGAACGCCTCGTATCTTCCGTACACGCGTTCGCCGTCCGACAGCCCGAAATAATGCCGCGCCGCGATCTCCGCTTTCTCTTCGCACCGGTACGAAGGATTCACGATGCGGTAGCAAGCCCCTTCCGCCGTGACGATTTCCAGATACTCCGTTCTCGGATCGTCCCGTAACGGAATCCGCAGGGATACCGAGAGCAGATTCGTTCTCGCGCCGCAAACGTCGTCTCCGAAACGCGCCGCGACGGCGAGAAGAGCGGCGAGTCCATTCCCCTCCGAGGACGGTTCCGCGGCATACCCGAACCCGTCAAACCCGTCGATCAGAATATTCCTCGCCCCGTCCGCGCGATTGGCGTTCGTCTCGCTTACGCCGAGATACGCGCCCCGATCGTCGAATAAGTCGTATCTTCCGTCCGAACGCCCGGCGGCAAACGTTTCCCTCCGCTCCGATACGCGGAGCGAAACGGTCTGCGGGTACTCCTTTCCGATCTCCTCCACGCGGAGATAGGGATACCGTTCCGCCGTCGCCCGCACTTCGGCAAGGTCGAGAAGCGTCGTGCTGCGACCGCGGAAAGCGTCGAGATCGGTCTGCAACGCCGCGGCGTCCGCCCGCGCCGCTTCGGAAAAGCAATCCGCTTCCAGAACGACCGAGGACACGGTAAACACCGCGTTCAACCCCGCCGCGACCGCGGCTGCCAACAGCAATACGGCTACGACGCTAAAAATCGCCACCCTCTTTTTCATCTGTTTCTCCCGTTCGGAACGGTCACACGCGCACGCGCTTGATCTCCGCTCCGAGATTTTTCAGTTTCGACTGCAAATCGGAATATCCCCTGTCGATATGACTGAGGTCGAGCACCTCCGAACGCCCTTCCGCGCCGAGCGCGGCGAGTACGAGCGCCGCTCCGCCTCGGAGATCGCCCGCCACCACCGAGGCGCCGTGCAACTTCGGTACGCCCCGAACGAACGCGTTCCGTCCTTTTACTTCGACGTCCGCGCCCATCTTCTGCAATTCTGGAACGTATTTGAACCGCGTTTCAAACAGATTTTCCACGACGAGCGCGCCGCCGTCGCAGGTACAGTTCAACGCGGTCGCCTGCGCCTGCAAATCCGTCGGAAATCCGGGAAACGGCATCGTCTCGATTCTGCGGTTGCATTTCAGACGTCCGAAACTTTCCAACTTTATTTTATCATTTTTCACATGAATCTTGCAACCGTTTTCGCGCAATTTATGTAAAAGCGACGAGATATTTTCCGCTCGCACCCCGCAGACTTCCACCTCTCCGCCGCAGATCGCGCCCGCGATCAGAAACGTTCCCGCTTCGATGCGGTCTTTTTGCGGTAAATAGACCGTTCCGTGCAGTTTGCGCACTCCCTCGATCGTGATCGCATCCGTCCCCGCACCCGCGACTTTCGCGCCCATCGCGTTGAGAAAATTCTGCAAATCGACGATTTCCGGCTCTTTCGCCGCTCCCTGCAAAACCGTTTTCCCCTCCGCCTTGACCGACGCGAGAAGGATGTTTTCCGTCGCGCCGACGCTCGGAAAGTCGAGCAGGATCTCCGCGCCGCGCAGTTTGTCGCAGCTGCACAATATGTAACCGTCGCGCTCCGCGATGTCTACGCCGAGCCGTTTGAGCGCGTTCAGATGCAGATCGATGGGACGCAGTCCGATGTCGCATCCGCCGGGATACGCGATCCGCGCGCGGTGAAAGCGCGTCAGAAGGGAGCCGAGCATGAACACGGAAGAGCGCAATTCTTTCGTCAGAGCGCAGGAAATGGCGTGGCTGTGCGCGTCCGCGCTGTCGATCGTCACGTCGCCGTCGTGAAATCGCACGTCCGCGCCGAGCTCGCGTAAAATCTGCGCCATGCACAGCGCGTCGGAAATCGCGGGAACTTCGCGGATGGTGACGGGTTCTTCCGTCAGGACGGACGCGGCGAATATGGGCAGAACGGCGTTTTTCGCCGAAGCCGCCCGCACGCTCCCGTACAGGTGTCTCCCGCCCTCTATCACGAATTTATCCATAAGATAACTCCTTTTTCTTAATCGTATGACAGTATTATCTTATGAATTTTTTGCGTTCGTTGTGTCTGGAAACGCCGTAAACGAGTCCCATCCCCGTCATGGTGACGATCAGGGAGGTGTTCCCCGCGCTGATGAGCGGAAGCGGCAATCCCGTCGGCGGAATACTGCCCGAAACGACGAGCGCGTTCAGGGCGGATTGTACGGCGAACGAGAGCGTGATTCCCGCCACGAGCAGATACCCGTAGAGATCTTCGCATCTTCCCGCGATGCGGAATCCCCGCCAAACGACGAATCCGATGACGAGAAAGAGCGCGAGCACCCCGAAAAAGCCCGTCTCTTCGCCGATGACGGAGAGAATGAAGTCGCTCTCGGAAAAGGGCAGAAAACGGTACTTCTGCCGCGACCGAAAGAGCCCCGTTCCGAACCAATTTCCGTTTCCCAGCGCGTAGAGCGACTGAATGAGCTGATACCCTTCCTCCTGCGGAGACGCCCACGGATTGAGAAAGGCGCTCAGTCGGTCGAGACGGTACGGCTCCGCGGCGATCAGGGCGGGCACGGCGAACAAAACGGGAACGCAGACGGCGGCGAGCGACTTTTTAGACGCGCCGCCGAGAAAAATCATGCCGATCATGAGCGCGCCCACGCACATCGTGACGGACATATTCGGTTCGAGCATGATGAGCAGACAGACGGCGAGTCCGTCGCCGAGCAACGGAAGAATCCCGCGGAACGTCCGCATGCGCGCGGGATTCTTCGCGCAATAGCCCGCCGCGAACAGAACGTAGCCGTATTTCGCGATCTCCGAAGGCTGAACGGTGAACGATCCGAACCCGATCCAGCGCGTCGCGCCGTAATTGCTCTTTCCGAGCCCCGGAACAAAGACGAGCGCCAACAAAACGAGCGAAACGATCAGGGCGGGAAGTCCGGATTTTTTCAGTTTCCGGTAATCGAGAAAAGAGACCGCGATCATACAGACGGCTCCGACCGCAAACCCGAAAAGCTGTTTGCGGAAAAAGAAAAATCCGTCCCCGTACAGCGTCTCTGCGTTATAATAACTTGCGGAATAGACGCACAACGTACCGTACGCCGCCAATGCAAGAACGCTGAACAGAAAGAGAAGATCGCCCTTCCCCCGCGCGCGTTCCCGAAGGGGCGATCCCGCGCGTTCAGCCGACGACAACGCTTTCAATCGCTTCCTCCGTCATCGCTTCCTCCGCCGCGGCGGTCTCTTCGGAGGAGCTTTCCGCGCCGACGTTCACGATCTCCGCAAACCGATCGCCGCGCTCTTCAAAATTCCGGAACGCGTCGAAACTCGCCGAAGCGGGACTGAGCAACACGTTCTGCCCATCCCGCGCGATCATGCGCGCGACGCGCACGGCGGTCTCGAACGGACGGCAGAGCGTGACCGCCGTAAACCCCTTTTTCAGCGCCGCGTTCAGAATACGGAACGCGTTTTCTCCGTAAAGAACGGTATGTACGACGGAAGAAGTCTTGATTGCGTCGAACAGCGGTTCGTAGGCGTAGCCCTTATCCTTGCCGCCGAGCAGCAGCACCGTCTCGCCCTTGACGCTCCCGATCGCCTTGATCGTGGAATCGACGTTCGTCGCCTTGCTGTCGTCGATAAAGGTCACGCCGTCTCTGACGCAAATCTTTTGCAGTCGGTGCGCCACTCCGCGAAACTGCGCGAGCGCCCCTCTCACGACGCGGCTCTCCGTCCCCATCAATTTCGCCGCGCAGATCGCCGCAAGCGCGTTCGCCGTATTGTGCGCGCCCTGCAACGGAAGCTCGCTCTCCGAAAGAATCTTTTCTCCCCTGAAACAGAGCGAGCCGTCCGAAAGATACCCGCCGTCCACCCGCTCGCGCAGGGAAAACCATACGGTCTTCGCCTTCGTCTTTTCCGCGAATCCGCGCACGACGGGATCGTCGTAATTGAGCACCGCGTATTCGCTCTCCGCGGAATTTTTCAGCAATCTGGATTTGAGATAGACGTAATTCTCCATGTTGTAATGGCGGTTGAGATGATCTTCCGTCACGTTGAGCACGACCGCGACGTGCGGACGGAGCGAATAGAGCGTTTCAAGCTGAAAGGACGAAATTTCCGCCACGGCGATCCCGTCCTCGCCGAGCGACTCCGCGCAGGAAGTGATCGGCTTGCCGACGTTTCCGCAGGCGACGGAGTTCTTTCCCTCGGCGCGGAAGATCGCGTCGAGCATGGAAACCGTCGTCGTCTTTCCGTTCGTACCCGTCACCGCGACGACGGGGCAGCGGAGCGCCAGCGCGCCGAGTTCGGCTTCGCCGATCACGCGCTTTCCCGCCCGACGGAAGGAAACGGGCAACGGATGATCGACGGGGATCCCCGGACTCAGCACGAGTACGTCGCACTCCTCCGTACGCAGGGAAAGCTCGTCTTTCCCGACGGGAACCGCGCCCTCCGACTTCAACAGCGCCGTCGATTCCCGAACCGCGCCCTCCTCCACGTCGTCGTAGATCAATACTTTCGCGCCGCGGCGCAAGAGGAACTCCGCCGCGGAAACGCCCGAGCGCGACAATCCCGCCACCAAAAACGTCTGTTTTGAATACAGCATACCGTCTCCTTTCCGAACGCGTCGGAATCAGGCAAACGGCAGAACGACAGCCGCGCCCGCCACCGAGGTCACGATCGCGTAAACGTAAGCGATTTTCGCTTCCGAATACCCTTTCTCCTGAAAGTGGTGGTGGATCGGCGCCATCAGAAAGACGCGCTTGCCCGTTTTTTTGTAGTATATGACCTGAATGATGACGGTTATGCTTGAAACGACGAACATAATTCCGACGATCGGTATGAGCAGAGCGTTTCCCGAAAAGAGCGCGACGCAGGCGGCGAACCCGCCGAGCGCGAGCGAACCCGTATCGCCCATGAACACGCTCGCACGGTTTACGTTGAACACGAGATAGGCGGCGAGCGCGCCCGTCAGCGTAAACGAGAGCGAGGACAGCGCGCCGTCGCCTCCCTGCATGGGCAGAAGCACGGCGAACGTCAGAAAGAAAAACGCGCTCACAGAGCCCGCGAGCCCGTCCAGCCCGTCCGTCAGATTGACGCTGTTCACAGTCGCGAGAAAGACCAGAAGTCCGAGCGGAAACGTCCACCATCCGACGTCGTACGAGAGCGTCGTAAACGGAATCCTCAATACGGTGAGTCCGGAGACGCAGCAATAGACGGAGGCGAGCGCCGCGACCGCCGTCTGAAAGAAAATTTTCTGATAGGGGCGCAAGCCGAGGTTGTCCCCTCTGCGCTTTTTCAGGAAGTCGTCTAAAAATCCCACGAGCAGATACCCGCCGCCCACGGCGAGCGCGACCGTGAAATGCCTGTCCGACACGCCGACCGCCGCGATCGCGACTGCCGCGGCGGCGAGCGTGAATCCGAGCCCGCCCATCGTGGGCGTTCCCCCCTTCCCCGCATGTTCTTTGACGTATTTGAGAATATTCTGCCCCGTCCGCAGTTTCCGCAACAGCGGAATTTCCGCGGCGCACAGCGCGAGCGACAGCGCGAACGAGAGCAACAGCAAAATTATCGACTGACGGATCATTCTTTCAACTTCCCGATGACGGTTTCGATTACAGCTTTGTCGTTATAGAGATATTTTATTCCCATAATTTCCTGACAGGTCTCCCCGCCCTTTCCCGCCACCAGAAGAATATCCCCCTCGGAGAGCAGATTGACCGCGTATTCCGTGCCCTTTTCGCGCTCTTCCACCGTGACGTACCGTTTGGAATACCTGCGGTATCCCTCTTCGATTTTAGAAATAATCGCGCAAGGATCTTCGTAGCGGGGATTGTCGGAAGTGATCACGGCGAAGTCCGCGTATTTCGCCGCCGTTTCTCCCATCTTCGGACGCTTTCCCTCGTCGCGGTTTCCTCCGCAACCGAACAGACAGACGAGCTTTCCCTTGCAATGTTTTCTCAGGGCGAGAAGGGATTTCTCCAATCCGTCGGGCGTGTGCGCAAAATCCACGAAAATATCCGCGCCCCGAAAGTTCGCCACCCATTCCAGCCGCCCGTCCACGCGTTCCGTCTTGGCGATCCCGCGACCGATGATCTCCGCCGTTACGCCGAACCGACGGGCGCACGCCGCCGCCGCGAGCGCGTTAGAGACGTTATACCGTCCGGGCATGGGCACGAACGTCTCGCAGAGCTCGTCGCTCAGATTGAGCAGCACGCGGCTGCCGCGCGCGCTCTCAGCCTCCACGACCGCAAACGCATCGGCAGGGTTTTCCAACCCGTAACTGACGACGGGAACTTCCCCGACCAGCTCCCGCGAAAACGCGTCGTCCGAATTGATGACGGCGAACCGACACGCCTCCGACGTGAAAAGCCGTTTTTTCGCACGGCCGTATTCCTCCATCGTTCCGAAAAAATCCAGATGATCCTGCGTGAGATTGGTAAAGATCGCGCCCTCGAAGACGATCGGTCGCACTTTGCCCAGCGCGAGCGCATGCGCCGAAACCTCCATCACGACCGCGCTCATGCCGTCGTCCCGCATATCCGCCAACAGCGAAAAGAGAAAGGCGGGATCGGGCGTCGTAAGCGCGGGCGGCACGGTTTTCGTTCCGTATTTCGCGCCGAGCGTACCGACGACGCCCGTTTTCAGCCCGCTCTCTTCGAGAATGGAACGCAACAGATAGGAAGTCGTGGTTTTTCCGTTCGTGCCCGTCACGCCGAAAATCTTCAAGGAGCGTTCGGGATGACCGTAGAACGCCGCCGAAAGGTACGCCATCGCCTCCCGCCCGTCTTTCACGATCACCTGCGGACAGGGAACGCCGCAATCGCGTTCGCAGACGATCGCGGAAACGCCGCGGCGGGCGGCTTCCGCCGCGTAACGGTGGGAATCCGTTTTCGTTCCGCGATAACAAAAAAACAAATCCCCCTCGCCCGATACTCTGCTGTCCGTGCAGAGCGTTTCGATCTCCGCGTCGCCGCCGCGCAATTCTTCGTAAGGTAAATCCGCAATCAGTTCGGTCAGTTTCATAATTTCTCCGTCAGATAAAGGGTTGTATTTTCTTTAATCCGATCATTCCGTTGAAGATCTCGCCGGCGCACGGAGCCGCGACGGTGCTTCCGTAATAGGAGCCCTGCGGTTCGTCCACGACCACGAGACAGAGATAGCGCGGCGCGTCCGCGGGAAAATACCCCACGAACGACGAGACGTACTTCCCCTGCGCGATCTGTCCGTTTTCGTACTTTTGCGCCGTTCCCGTCTTTCCCGCGACGCGGTAGCCCTCGATATACGCCTTTTTTCCGCTCCCGTCCCGCACGACGCCTTCCAGCATCTCCGAAAGCAGGCGGGAAGCCTCTTCGCTCACCGTCTTCCCCGCAAGAATCGGCTGCGTCCTCAGCACGACGGCGCCGTCGGAATCCGCGACTTCGGAAAGCAACCGCGGCGCGTAATAATTTCCCCCGTTGACCGCCGCCGCAACCGCGCACGCGAGCTGCAACGGCGAGACCGCGATCGTCTGTCCGAACCCGATCCGCGCGAGATCGCAGTCGCGCACCGTGCTCTCCGGCAACAACATTCCCACCGATTCCCCCGCAAAATCGATTCCCGTCGCGCTCCCGAAGCGGAACGCTTTCAGATAGCTGTAAAAGGTCTCCGTTCCCAGCGCGAGCGCAATATCGACGAAACAGGGGTTACAGCTGTTGTTGAGCGCCTCCGCGAGCGTCTGGTTGGAATGTTTTCCGTTCGCATGATCGCTCCAACATTTGATGGTCGTGCCGTCCACCGTCCGCGTGCGCGCGCTCGAAAACACGTAGCGGTCGGAAAACGCCGCCCCGTTTCCCCGCAGCCACTCTTCGAGATCGGCGGCGGCGGTGATGATCTTGAACGTAGAACCGGGCTCGTAAATATCGCACACGATGCTGTTTCTCGTCAGCGCGTTGAGCGTGGAGAGATCGTCGCGCGGAATTTCGTTCAGATCGTAGGACGGCAGATTGACCATCGCGAGAATCTCTCCGTTGGAAGGATCGAGCACGATACATTGCGCCGCCTTCGCCAAAGAACTCTCCATCACGCGCGCCATCGCGTCCTCCGCAATCGCCTGAATCCGATAATCGAGCGTCAGTCGGACGTCCATGCCCGCCGTCGCCGGGATATATCTGACCGTCGAATCCTCCAAGTCTACGCCGACGAGATCGGTTTCAAACAGAATTTCGCCATTCTTTCCCGCGAGGTATTTTTCATAATATCCCTCCACGCCCGTCGTGCCCGTTTTATCGAACGAAGTGAATCCGATCGTCTGACAGGCGAGATTTCCGTACGGATAGACGCGCTCGTTGTCCCGCGCATAGTAGACGCCGTTCAGATTCGCCCCTTCGATCTTCTGCACGAGCGATTTTTCCGCGCCGCGGACGATCGTGATCTCCGATTTCGTCCGATCGGTGAGTTTCGCGTAGATCTCGTCGTAGGAAACGCCGAGCGCGGCGGACAGAAAGCGCGCCGTCCGATCCGCGTCGGAGACGGCGTTCGCCCGCGCATACACGCTGTACGCGGTCGCGTTCCCCGCCAGAAGCTCGCCGTTCCGATCGAAAATCCTTCCCCGCTCCGCGACGACGGGTATTTCGCGCGTCCATTGATCGAGCGCGAGGGAATGCAGTTCGTCCTCCCAGACGACCTGAATATAGAAGAATCTCCCGATAAAGAGACAAAAAAGAAAGGTTATCGCCAGAAATACGGCAAATAACCTCTTTCGTAAGACAGACAATGAATAATCCGTCGGTTTGATTTTTCTTCCTCCCGCTCCGCAATCCGAAGCTCAGCCGGGCAGTATCCATCCCATTTTCTGCGCGAACGCAAGGACGCTTTCCCGACTCGTCGCGTTGAATATTTCTTCTCCCAGCCCCGCCGCTTCCGATCTCAATCCGACCGCAACGCTCTCCAACGCCGATACTTCCGTGCTCAGAGAATTGAGCGCCGCCGTATTGACGCAGATAACGACGAGCGCGAGCACGATCGCGCAGACCACCGTTGCGAGCACGAGTTTTGCGCGGGGCGTAAGCGCCGCGAACAGCCCGATCTGCTCTTCCTGCGCGGCGGCGCGGCTTTCGCTCCGACGGAGCGTGTCCATCGTGCGGCGCGTCGGCAACGCGTCCTCTTCGGAGGACGTCGTTGCTTCGACGGGCGCCTGCGCGGGCGCGACTGCCTCTTGCGCGGGCGTAACGGTTGCCCTCGTATCGATCAGAGTACCGTTTTTATACTCGATTCCCTCAAAGAGCGCGCGGCGGCGAACGGTCGGCTGCGGCGCGGATTCGTAATCCGCTATGCGCTCCGCGGCGCTCGGCACGGGCGCGGTCGGCGCGGCGACGGTCTGCACGGGCGCGAATGCGTCGCGCGTCTGAGACGCGATTCCGCTCTCTCCGCGCAAAAGATTGCGAAAATATTCGGTCTTATCGTCACGCTCTCTCCGTTCGTCCGCAACAAATTCGTCGCGAACGGCGCGCTCGCGGAAACGTTCCGCCTGAATGCGGGCGATTTCTCTTTCTAACGTCGCGTTTGCCATTTGCCTTGCTCCTTATCAATGTATTCCCCGATCGTCCGATTCATTCCCGATTTTTCGGGCGATCCTCAATTTTGCGCATTTACTGCGCGAGTTTTCCTCCAATTCTTCTTCGCTTGCCGTGATCGGCTTTTTGTTGATCAATTCCAGCTCCCGTTTCTTTCCGCAGACGCAGACGGGAAAATATTTCGGACAGTCGCACCCTTCGCTCAGTTCCCGGAACGCCTCTTTCACGATCCTGTCTTCCAGAGAATGAAAGGTGAGCACCGCGATGCGTCCGTCCGGTTTCAACCGCCGCGCGAGTCCTTTGACGCACTCTTTCAGCCCGTCCAGCTCGCCGTTGACTTCGATGCGGATCGCCTGAAAGGTCTGTCTCGCGCAGGGACCGTGAAAACGGAACTTGACCGGAATGCTCTCTTCCGCGATCTTCGCCAGCTCTCCGCAGGTCGCGATCCGCTTCTTCGCACGTTCCCGCACGATATTCCGCGCGATCTGAGCGGAAAACCGCTCTTCTCCGTAATCGCGGAGTATGCGTACGAGCCGCTCCTCCGTATATTCGTTCACGACGATCTCCGCCGTCAGTTTCGACCGTCGGTCCATTCTCATGTCGAGCGGCGCTTCCGCTTTCAGATAGGAAAATCCCCGCTCCGCTTCGTCGATCTGATGGGAAGAGATTCCGAAATCGAGCAACACGCCGTCCAATTCGCCGACGCCCTCTTCCGCAAGCACCGCCGCGTAGTTCTTGTAATCCGTCCGGTGTACGGAGAACCTGCCCGCGAACGGCGCAAGCCGTTCCGTCGCGGCTCTGATCGCCTCTTCGTCCTTGTCCGTCGCGACGAGCCGCGTCGTCGTCTTTGCCGCGAGGATCGCGTAAGAGTGCCCCCCGCCGCCGAGCGTACCGTCGAAATATACGCCGTTCTCTCTGATCGCCAGTCCTTCGAGCACCTCTCCGAGCATGACGGGACGATGATAAAACCCGCCCATCTCAGTAATCGAGGATTCGGGACGCCTCGTCGAACGTCATCTGCGAATCGATTTCGTCGAACTTCTCTTTCGACCAGACTTCGAGATACCCGAACATGCCCACCGTAACGACGTCTTTCGCGATCTGCGCGTGTTCGCGGAGCGCCTGAGAGAGAAGCACCCTGCCCTGATCGTCCTCGTTCGCCTCTTCGATCGTCTTAGCCACTTTCCGCAGAGCCGTAAGGCGTTGGGGATTCCCCGTCGTCACGCTCTGCATCTTCTCCAAAGTCTGTCCGAGGGCTTCTTTGGAATAAACGCCGATACAGCCGTCCGGACGCGCCATAAAATAATACGGCTTCCCCAGCTTCGCACGGAACTTCGCCGGAATTCTGATTCTGTTTTTCCCGTCCAGCTGATGGCTGACCGTTCCGCTGAAAAATTCCATTTCACCCTCTCTGTGTTCTGTGCCTATTATAGCACCTCTTCCGCACCCTGTCAACCACCATCGACCACATTTTTTCCAAAAACGCGAAAAAATTTATCATTTTCACGCGAATTTTCGGGAAAAACCTGAAAATTTGTTCGGATTTATGTGACAAACATTCGTTCGTATGCC
>CAMGEK010000027.1 GCA_946055105.1 uncultured Clostridia bacterium | reverse complement strand
GAAGTCGCTTCGGGAAGAAGCAGATAGTACAGCAAAAACAGGAGCGCGGATATGACGAGAACGGGAGCGATTCCGATGAAGAAATTCCCCGCCCTCTGATAGAGATTTTTCCGGTTATAGCTATGGTGAACGTAACCGAGCGTTCCGTCCTCGGCGTTCGTCTGAAAGAGCTTGATCTCGGTGATCTTATGCCCGAACAGCAGACAGAACAGCGCGTGGGAACACTCGTGAACGGGCGTTCCGAGAAACCCCGTGACGTAACACACCGTTCTGCTCCGCGAACCGAAATTGGCGTAAAATCTGCGGTTGCAAGCGGCGATCAAAAAACCGAACGACACGATTGCACCTATGGTAAACAGAATCTGCAATAAAAAAGCCGTCAGTAATTCGATGAGACTCCCCTCCCTATCTTTTCCTCTACTATACCACATTTCCCGTATTTTTTCAACGGTTTTCGGCGCAGGTCCGAATGTATAATTTTACCGTACTTTCCTAAGACGCGAATAGCGAACGATTACCCTCGCAGAGCGGACGCTTCGCCGAGTTCCTTATGCGGCGTTTTTGCGTTCGCTTGTTGATTCAATTTTCTGAAAAAATACCGCGGTCAGAACGGCGGTGACCGTCACGGCGATGAGATCGGACGCGGGCGCGGCGAATAAAATTCCGTCGACGCCGTAAAAGACGGGCAGAATGCAGACGAGCGGAATAAAGCAAACGATATCCCGAATCAAAGAAGTCGCGACGGCAAACGCGGGTTTTGCGACCGCCTGAAAAAAGATGGACGAGGTCTTGACCGTACAGGTAAACGCGACGAGAGAGAGGAAGATGCGGAACGTCTTTCTTGCAAATTCCCAATAATCGTCGGGATTGGAGACGTTCGTGGGTTTCCCGAAGATTCCGACGACCGAATCCGGCGCAAGCTCGAACAACAGCGTGGCGGCGAGCCCTACTGCGAGCGTGCAGACGAGATTCGCCCGATACAAGCGCTTTACCCTATCGTAATTCTCCGCGCCCATATTATAGCCGACGATCGGTTGACAGCCGAAAACCTGCGCCGCACATAAAAAACGGCGTAGAATCCGTCGAACTTCTACGCCGTTTTTGCTGTTCAACGATGCGGATTATATCAGAATCCAATCGTTTTTTCAAGCAAAATCGGGATTCGCATGAACGATTTTTATGAGTTCTTTCCGCAAGGCTATCGACAAGAAAACCCGCCCTTATGAAATCAGGACAGATTTTCGGGAAAAGAGACCGCAAACATAAAAGCAAAAGGTTGCTTTCATGCAACCATTTGCGAAGTTTGCCTTGCGCCATCGCGGCGGATTTGTTCGGCTTATACTCGCGCCGAAGAGCGCCGCATCGTTTAGGGCTTCCGAAAATCTTTTGCAAAGCAAAAGATTTTCGGGAAAAGAGACCGCAAACATAAAAGCAAAAAGGTTGCTTTCATGCAACCTTTTTGCGAAGTTTGCCTTGCGGCGACGTGGTGGACCTGCGCAGAGTTGAACTGCGGTCTTACAAGGTTCTTCCGCGGACACTACACGTTTAGTCTATGGTCGAATCTCGCCCGCGGACAGTCCGTAGACATCCTGTTCCGCAGGCACGTTTCCGAAATTCATCGCACGACGGGGGAAACCAACCGCCGCGCAACGTTCCCTACTCGTTTGACGCTCCGCTCCCGACCGTAGGCAATCGGGGCGGAACGGAGCTTAACTTAGTTAAGCCGCAAGCGCTACGCGGCGAGTACGACGCGCAACGGTAGATCTTCTGCTTTTATTATCAGCATTTAACTTTTTTTCCGTTTTTACGGAGCCGAGCCTCCGACGTGCGTCCGACGAAATCCGCTTGCAATCGAATCCGTAACAGGCCCGCATGCAGAAAATCGTCTTCTCTATTATATTATACCCCCGTCGGGATTTTGTCAAACGATTTTTCCGCTCCGCGCGACTTCCTTTTCTTTCCGGACGCGTTTTCCGAACTATTTCATCGCTTCTTTCATCGACCTGACGTATTCTCCGACGTATTTCGGCGCTTCCTTTCCGTATTTCGCCATGAATTTCACGATCGCCGAACCGACGATCACGCCGTCGGCGAGCTCCGACATTTTTTTCGCCTGTTCGGGCGTGGAAATGCCGAACCCGATCGCGCACGGAATCTCCGTGTTCTCGCGCACCACTTTCACGATCGACGCAAGGTCGGTTTTAATCTCACTCCTCGTTCCCGTTACGCCGAGACTGGACACGATATACAGAAACCCCTCCGCCTCCGAAGCGATCGTCGCGATCCGTTGCGCGGACGTGGGCGCAATCAACGAGATCAGATCGACGCCGTACTTCCGACACGCAGGCAAAAACTCGTCCTTCTCTTCATAGGGAAGATCGGGCAGTATGATGCCGTCGACGCCGATCTCCCGACAAGTTCCGAGAAACCGTTCCGCGCCGTACGAAAACACGACGTTTGCGTACGTCATGAACACCAGCGGAACGCTAACGTCGCGGCGCAACTCTTTGACGAACGCGAAAATTTTATCCGTCGTGACGCCGCCTGCCAGAGCGCGTTCGTTCGCCGCCTGAATGACGGGCCCCTCCGCCGTCGGATCGGAAAAGGGAATCCCCAATTCGATCAGATCCGCGCCGTTTTCGACCGCCGCGCGAACCGCCGCGCCCGTCGTCTCCAAATCGGGATCGCCGCACGTTATAAACGCGATAAACGCCTTTCCGTTTGCAAATGCCGACCTTATCTTACTCATGAATATCTTCTCCTCTGTAACGGGCGATGGCGGCGCAGTCCTTGTCGCCCCTGCCCGAAATCGTAATGACGATCACCTGATCTTTCCCCATGGACGGCGCGATTTTCATGGCGTGCGCGACGGCGTGCGCCGACTCGATCGCGGGAATAATTCCCTCCGTCTTTGCCGTGTATTCAAACGCGCGCACCGCTTCCTCGTCCGTGACGGGAACGTATTCCGCGCGCCCTACGTCGTGGAGATAGGCGTGCTCGGGACCGATACCCGGATAGTCGAGCCCTGCGGAGATGGAATAGACGGGCGCGATCTGCCCGTATTCGTCCTGACAGAAATAGGACTTCATGCCGTGAAAGATCCCCACTCTGCCTGTGTTGACCGTCGCCGCCGTCTCGAACGTATCGATTCCTCTTCCCGCCGCCTCGCACCCGATCAGACGGACGCCCGCGTCGCCGATAAAGTGATAAAAACTTCCGATCGCGTTAGATCCGCCGCCCACGCAGGCGACGACCGCGTCGGGCAGTCTTCCCTCTTTTTCGAGAATCTGCGCCTTGATCTCCTTGGAAATGACCGCCTGAAAATCACGGACGATGGTCGGGAACGGGTGCGGTCCCATGACCGAACCGAGACAGTAATGGGTATCTTCGATGCGGGAAGTCCATTCTCTCATCGCTTCCGAAACGGCGTCTTTCAGCGTTCCCGTACCGCTCCTGACGGGAATTACCGTCGCGCCGAGCAAGCGCATGCGGTACACGTTGAGCGCCTGTCTCACGGTATCCTCTTCGCCCATGAATACGACGCACTCCATTCCCATGAGCGCCGCGGCGGTCGCCGTCGCAACGCCGTGCTGCCCCGCGCCCGTCTCCGCGATCAGCCTCGTCTTGCCCATCTTCTTTGCAAGCAACGCCTGACCGAGCACGTTGTTGATTTTATGCGCGCCCGTATGGTTCAGATCTTCCCGTTTCAGATAGATCTTCGCGCCGCCGAGATCTTTCGTCATTTTTTCGGCATAATACAGTCTCGACGGTCTGCCCGCATAGTCGTTGAAAAGCGCCGTCAGTTCCCGATTGAAGTCGGGATCGTCCTTATAATGATTGTACGCCTCTTCCAATTCGATGACGGCGTTCATCAAAGTTTCGGGAATGTACTGCCCGCCGTGAATCCCGAAACGCCCGTTCCGATTCGTCATGTTCCGCTCTCCTTTTCTCTTACCGCGCGAACGAACGCGCGCATTTTTTCTTCGTCTTTCTTTCCGTCCGTTTCGATCCCCGAACTCACGTCCACCCCGTAGGGCTGTAAGACGCGGATCGCCTCCCGCACGTTTTCGGGCGCGAGTCCGCCCGCTAAGAAATACCGCCTCTGCAATCCCCGAAGAAGGTTCCATTCAAACGCCCTCCCCGTTCCCTGTCCCGAATCGAGCAGAATCTCGTCCGCGACGCTTCGGCGCGCCGCTTCGACGTCGCGCTCCGAATAAATTCGGAACGCCTTGAAGACGGGAGCGCCGCAACGCCGTTTCAGTCCCTCGATATACGCGTCGTCCTCGTCGCCGTGCAGTTGCGCGACGTCGATCGTTCCGCAATCAAGCAACCGCGCGACCGTCTCCTGCGATTCGTTTACAAACACGCCCACCGCGACGACGGCGGGATCGAGAAGGCTCTTTAATTCCGCCGCGCGTTGCGGCGAAACGTACCGTTTGCTGTTCGGCGCGAACACGAAACCCGCGTAATCGGGCAGGAGTTCGTTCGCCGTCGCGACGTCGCACGCGCGCGTAAGTCCGCACAACTTGATTTTCGTCATTTCACGCCCCGCAATTCGTCGAGCTTGGCTTTCTTGTCCGCCGCCCGCATCATCGTCTCGCCGATCAGAACGGCGTCCACGCCGGCATCCCGCAATTTCCGCACGTCCTCCGCGCAGGCGACGCCGCTTTCGGAGACGAAGACGACCTCCCGCGGCACCAAATCGCGCAGACGGCGACTGTTTTCGCAATCCACAGAAAAATCTTTGAGATTGCGGTTATTGACTCCGATCACCCGCGCGCCCGCGCGCAACGCGTTTCCGATTTCCCGTTCGTCGTGCGCTTCGACGAGCGCCGAGAGCCCCAGACGGTCGCAGATTTGCAGATACCGTGCGATCCGCTCTTCATCGAGAAGAGAACAGATGAGCAGAACGGCGGACGCGCCCAGCAGCTTCGCTTCGTAAATCATATATTCGTTTACGGTGAAATCTTTGCGCAGACAGGGAATCCGGACGGCGGACGCGATCTCCCGCAAATATTCGTCGCTGCCCAGAAACCATTTCGGCTCGGTCAGAACGGAGACGCAGGCTGCGCCCGCCGCCTCGTATTCCTTTGCGATTTGCAGATAGGGAAATTCCGGCGCGATCAGTCCTTTGGACGGAGACGCTTTCTTGCATTCGCAGATGAACGCGACTTCGTCGCCCCGAAGCGCCCTTTCAAACGCAAAATCCCCCTTCGGGAGCGCCGAAGCCCGCGCTTCCAACTCCCTGAGCGGCGTCCTTTTTTCCGCCTCCCGAACGCGCTCCGCGGCATATTCCGCGATCCGGTCGAGAATCGTCATTGCCCGTTCTCCGCGCGGTTGCTGAGTTCGATCAGACGTTCGAGCGTGCGAAGCGCCTTTCCCGAATCGATCAACTCCGCGGCGAGCGCCACGCCGTCTCCGATCGAGTCCGCCTTACTTCCGAGATAGAGCGCCGCGCCCGCGTTCAGAAGCGCCGCGTTCCGCTTATGTCCGCGCTCGCCGCTTAAAATCGCGCGCGTAATGGCGGCGTTTTCTTCGGGCGTACCCCCTCGCAGATCGGATTTTTCGCAGCGCGCGAACCCGAACCGTTCGGGCTCGATCACATAATCCCGATAGGTTCCGCCGTCGAGTTCGCAGACCGTCGTGGGCGCGCTCAACGAGATCTCGTCGAGTTTATCCTGTCCGTAGACGACCATTCCGCGTCTGACGCCGAGATCGTTCAGAACGCGCGCAAGCGGTTGAACGAGATATTCGTCGTACACGACGAGCAACTGTAATTTCGGACTGCCTGGATTGGTCAAAGGTCCTAAAATATTAAATACCGTACGAATTCCGAGTTCTTTTCGGATAGAACCGACGTATTTCATGGAAGTGTGATATTTCTGCGCGAAAAAGAAACACATGCCGACTTGATCCAACAATTCGACGCAACGCTCGGGGCTCTGCTGAATATTCACGCCGAGCGCTTCGAGACAGTCCGCCGTACCGCATTTGGACGAGGCGGCGCGATTCCCGTGCTTCGCGACTTTCATGCCGCCCGCCGCCGCAATCAGCGCGGACGTCGTGGAGATATTGAAGCTCTGCGCGTTGTCGCCGCCCGTTCCGACGATTTCAAACAATTCCGCGTCCGTATTCACTCTGATCGCGTGCTCGCGCATGGCGGCGGCGCACCCCGCGATCTCTTCCGTCGTTTCGGCGCGCGCGCTCTTTGTGGACAGCGCGGCGAGGAACGCGGCGTTCTGCGTCGGCGTACTCTCTCCGCTCATGATTTCGTTCATGACGGCATACGCCTCGTCGTACGAAAGATCCTGCTTGTCGACGATTTTTTTGATTGCTTCTTTAATCATGGATACCCTCCCCGATAAAGTTTTTGATGATTTTCTTTCCCTCGGGCGTCAGAATGGACTCGGGGTGAAACTGAACGCCGTAGATCGGATATTCCGTGTGGCGCACCGCCATCACTTCCCCGTCCTCCGTCGTCGCCGTCACCCGCAGACAATCGGGCAGCGTCTCCGCGGCGACCGCGAGGGAATGATAGCGCGCGACGGGCGTGCGCTCGGAAAGTCCCCGAAACAGCGGGCAACCGGTATCGATCCGCGCGAGCGACTGTTTTCCGTGCATCAGCTCCTTCGCATAGGTCACCGTCGCGCCGAACGCCGCGCAGATCGCCTGATGTCCGAGACAGACGCCGAGAACGGGGATCTCCTTCCCCAATTCCCTCACGACGTCGATGATCACGCCCGCGTCCTCCGGTCTCCCGGGCCCGGGCGACAGAACGATACGGTCGGGACGGAGCGCGCGGATCTCTTCTACGGTCATTTCGTCGTTGCGAACGACGCGCACCGTCTCCGATTCCCCAAGATACTGATAGAGATTATAGGAAAAGCTGTCGTAATTGTCGATCAAAAGGATCATAAATCCTCCTCCTGCGCCGCTTTCAGAGCGTTCAGAACCGCGCGCGCCTTATTGAGACATTCTTCGTATTCCTTTTCGGGTACGGAATCAGCCACGATGCCCGCGCCGCTTCTGACGAACACCGTTCCGTTCTTTTTATAAGCGATGCGGATCGCGATACAGGTATCCATATTGCCCGTGAAATCGATATATCCGATCGCGCCGCCGTAAACGCCGCGCTTATTGTTTTCCAGCTCGCCGATCAGTTGGCACGCCCTGATTTTCGGCGCGCCCGACAGCGTTCCCGCGGGCAGAACGGCGCCGATCGCGTCCAGCGCGTCGTACCCTTCGCGAATCCGCCCCCGCACCGTCGAACCGATGTGCATGACGTGCGAATAGCGTTCGATCGAATGTAATTTTTCGACTTCTACGCTGCCGAATTCGCTGATCTTGCCCAGATCGTTTCTGCCGAGATCCACCAACATATTATGCTCCGCAAGCTCCTTTTCGTCGGCGAGCAGATCGGCTTCCAATCGGCGGTCCTCTTCTTCCGTCTTTCCGCGCGGGCGCGTTCCCGCAAGCGGAAAGGTGTGTAGAATTCCGTTTTCAAGCTTTACGAGCGTTTCGGGAGACGCCCCCGCGATCTCGACGTCCGTGCCCGAAAGATAGAACATGTACGGCGAGGGATTGAGCGCGCGCAGAATCCGATAGGTGTTGAGAAGACTGCCCTCGAACCGCGCGCTCAGTCGGTTGGAGAGAACGATCTGAAAAATATCCCCTTCGCGGATATGCCGTTTCGCGCGCTCGACCATCTCGCAGTAAGCCGCTTTGTCGAACAGCGGAACGACGTCCGACGTCAGCCGTCCGCCCGGCTCCTCTCTGCGTTCTCCGCGTTTGAGAAGTCCGCTCATCCGTTCCAGCTCCGAAACCGCCTTCCGATACTCCTCTTCCGGATTTTCGAGCGACATGTTCGCGATCAGGACGATCTTCTGCCGGTAATGATCGAACGCGATCACTTTATCGAAGAGCATGAGATCGACGTCCTTGAACGCTTCGCCGTCCTCCGTCTCCCGTCTGACCGTCGGTTCGCTGTAAGCGAGATAATCGTAAGAAAAATAGCCGACCAAACCGCCCGTAAACGACGGCAGATAGTCGAAACGGGGACTGCGGTATTCCGCCAGAACCGCTCTCAGATATTCGTCGGGGCGGTCGGTATGCACCACGCGTCCGCCCGCGCACAGCTCCCCGTCCTTACAGGTGATTTCCTGTTTCGGCTCGAATCCGAGAAAGGTATATCTGCCCCATTTTTCGCGCTCGGAGACCGATTCAAGCATATAACAGTGCGACGAAACGTTTTTGAGAATTTTCAACGCTTCGATCGGCGTGCAAAAATCGGACAGCATTTCGCAACTGACGGGCAGGACGCGGTAACGCCCCTCCGCGGCGATTTTTCCGACCTCTTCCAAAGACGGTAAAACTTTCATACGTTCTTTCCTCCCCGTAAAAAATACTCCGTTGACGTTCTGCCAAAGGAGTCTTGAAAACAAAAACGCCCTCGGACAGAAAGATCGATCTGTCAAGGACGAATAAATTCTTATCCGCGGTGCCACCTTGATTTCACGGGATTCCCGTGCGCTTTACAGGATACCAACCATATCCCCGACAACTGACGTATGCCGACACGTCGCAGAATACTCGGCTTTCGCCTTTGACTGCGCCCTCCGCGGTCCATTTGACGAACGGTCGCTCACCCGATTCTCAGCCACGCGGGTTCTCTGTACAGTCCTTTTCGCCGTTATCTCCGCATCAACGGTTTGCTTCTTTTTCGGTTATTATACCACCGACGGAACCGCTTGTCAAATATTTTCTGCCGATTCTTCCGACATTTTTGCAAAAATCCCGCTCCGCGCGCCTTCCCGCCGCGCAGGGTTCAGTTCATGATCACGTCTTTCAGGCTCTCGTATTTTTCCATCGCCGCCGCGCGGATCTCCTCATAATTCAGGCGGCGCTCGAACGCTTCGTCCGAAATCTTCTTCGCCGCGAAAATCACGCTCGTCGGATAGCGAAGATTTTTGACGTCGTTCAACAGTTTCCCGCTCTGACGGGTACCGAAGAAATCGCCGCCTCCTCGGAGTTCCAGATCCTTCTCGGCGAGCGCGAAGCCGTCCGTCGTGCTCTTCAAAACTCTCAGCCGCTCCGTCGCCGTCTCGCTCTCGCTTCCGACCAACAGAAAACAATAACTCTTCTCGCTGCCGCGCCCCACCCGTCCGCGCAACTGATGGAGCTGGGAAAGCCCGAACCGCTCGGCGTTGTAGATCACCATCATCGTCGCGGACGGCACGTCCACGCCCACTTCGATGACCGTCGTCGAAACCAGACAATCGTATTCCTTTTCTTTGAACGCCGTCATGATCTCCGTTTTTTCCTTCTCTTTCATTCTGCCGTGCAGAAGCGCGAAACGCACGTCGGGAAGCCGTCCGCGCAGTTCCTCGTATAGCTCGGTCACGGAAGTCGTCTGCCCGTCGTCGTCCTCGATCTTCGCGCAGACGAAATACGCCTGTCTGCCGCGCTTCGTCTCCCTGCGGATATATTCCAGCATATCGTCGTATTTATAGGACGGAATGACCGAAGTGGAGATCTCCTGCCGCGCTTCGGGCTTATCGGGAATGGTCGTAACGTCCAGATCTCCGTAAAAAATGAGCGACAGCGTGCGCGGAATGGGCGTCGCCGACATGACGAGAAGATCGGGATTCTCCCCCTTTTCGCCGAGCGCGTTCCGCTGCGCAACGCCGAAGCGGTGCTGTTCGTCGCATACGCAAAACGCGAGATCCCGAAAACGGACGTCGCCCTGCAAGACCGCGTGCGTACCGCAGAGCACGTCGATCTCTCCCGCCGCCAGCGCCGCTTTCAGCTCGCGCTTTTCTTTCGCCGTACAGCCGCCCGCAAGATACCCTGCGCGATATTCGGGAAAGATCTTTTTCAGCAACGCAAAATTCTGCGCGGCGAGCACTTCCGTCGGAGAGAGATACGCCGCCTGATACCCGCTTTTGAGCGCCATGAAGATTCCCGCGAGCGCGACCGCGGTCTTTCCGCTTCCGACGTCGCCCTGCAACAGACGGTTCATGCGCGTCGGTCCCGTCAGATTTTCATACACCGCACGCACGGCGGCGCGCTGTCCCGCCGTAAACGAAAAGGGAAACCTCCGTTCAAATCGCGCCAGATCCTCTTCCGTCGCCGAATACCTGCGCGTCCGCGCCTCGTTTTTGTCGCCTTTGATGAGTTTGAACGCCGAAACGAGCGTAAAATATTCCTCGATCGCAATGCGTTCGGACGCGGCGTTCAGTTCTTCCTGCGAACGGGGCGCATGTACGCTCCGATACGCCTCCCGCAACGGGGGAAGCGCGTATTTTTTCTGCAATTCGGGGGGAATGACCGAAGCGACGCAAACTTTTCGGAGCGCGTCGGAGACGCATTCGCGCATCACGCGCTGCGTCAGCGAGCCGCGAAGCGGATAGACGGGCACGAGCCCTTTTAAGCGCGCGTTCCGCCCGATCGGTTCAAACGTAGGATTGACGACGGAGATCTGCCCGTACTTGTTCTGTACGCGTCCGTAAAAGAGATATTCCCCCTCTTTCAGCTGCTTTGCAAGATAGGGCATATTGAACCAGACGGCGGAAAACACGTCGCCGTCCTGTTCGAGCCACGCCCGAACGTATCTGATTCTGCCCGTATACCGAACGGGCTCCACGCGCGTAAGCGTGCATGCGATGAGCGCCATATCGTTATGATAGACGTCGCGCGCACGCACGCGGTTGGTCATATCCAGATAGGCGCGCGGAAAACAACGGATCAACCGCTCCGCGTCGGGAATCCCGAGTTTATGAAATTCCTTTTCCCGCTTTTCGGTTATGCCGCGGATTTCCGTTAATCGCATCTTCCTTCCTATGAAAAAAGCGCGGTTCTGCGCGCCTTTTTCCTTTCCTGATTCTGATTTTATCTTCCTTACGTTAAGACGGTTCCGATTGCGTTATTCGAGAGACAGCAGGTAATAATAGACGGGCTGTCCGCCGTAATGGCAATCCACGTCGCAGTCGGGGAACGCTTCGGACACCTTGGCAGACAGCGTCTGCGCTTCCTCCTCCGTGACGCCCTCTCCGTAATACAGCGTAATGACTTCGTGAGAATCCTCTTTCAGCTTATCGAGAAGCGCGAGAACGGTATCGTCGACGGAACGGCTCTTTGCGAGTATTTTCTTGTCGTCAAGCCCGATAATATCTCCCTCTTTAATGGAGAACCCGTTCACGTTGGTCGTGCGCACCGCATGCGTGACCTGTCCCGCTTTGACGTTATCGAGCGCGTGAATCATATTCGTCTTGTTCTCTTCCGCGCTGGCGTCGGGACTGAACGCGAGCGCCGCCGCGAATCCCTGCGGAATGTTTTTGGTCGGAATGACGTGAATGGAACGGTTCTCCACAAGCCCCTTCGCCTGCTCCGCCGCCAGAATGATATTCTTGTTGTTCGGGAACACGAACACGTTCTCCGCGTTGATCTTCTGCACCGCCGTCGCGATGTCGGACGCGGAAGGGTTCATCGTCTGTCCGCCTTCGATGACGCGGTCGACGAACAGATCTTTGAAAATCTCGCTGATGCCTTCGCCCGCGCAGATCGCCAGCATTCCCTGATCTTTTTTCTCCGCCTCGATCTTCGCTTTCAGAGCGCGGTTCTGTTCAAGCATGTTTTCGATCTTCGGACGGTCGAGCTCGCCGAGTTCCAATGCGTAAGTAAGCGCAACGCCGGGACAGTTGGTGTGAACGTGCACCTTCACCATTTCCAGATCGCCGATACAGATTACGCTGTCGCCGATGCCCATCAGGTTTTCGCGCAGTTTATCGATATCGGCAAGCGTCGTGCTCTTTTTCAGATTGATGACGAAAAACTCCGTGCAGTACGCGAACTGAATGTCGCCGAGATCCATATTGATGATCTCGGAATTGTCGCCGAAGTCGTCGTCGCTCGCCGCCGCTTTCGTCGCTTCCGTCTGAATCTCCGAGACGATCTCGCCGCCCGTAAGCGCCGTCAAAAAGCCGCGCATGATCGTCATGAGTCCTACGCCGCCCGAATCGACGACGCCCGCCTTTTTGAGAACGGGCAGAAGTTCCGGCGTCATGGCGAGCGCTTTATCGCCCGCTTCGATGACCGCGGGCAGAAACGTCTCGAAATCTTTGTGTTTCCCCGCGTTTTTCACCGCAAATTCGCTCATCAGGCGAACGACGGTTAATATCGTACCCTCTTTCGGCGTCGCCACCGCGTTATAGGCGACCTTCGTACCCGCTTCCATCGCTTTCGCGAACGTCCGCGTATCGACGTCGGGTTTTCCGTCGCGAAGAACGGAACAGATCCCTCTGAATATCTGGGAGAGAATGACGCCCGAATTGCCGCGCGCGCCGCGAAGCGCGCCTTTGGAAATACAGTCGCAGACGTCCATAAAATTGTTGGACGAACAGTTGGAAAGCTCTTTGACCGCCGACTGTATGGTAAGCGACATATTCGTACCGGTATCGCCGTCGGGAACGGGGAACACGTTGAGCGCGTCCACCTTCGCGCGGTTATCTTCAAGCATCTTCGCGCCGACGAGAACCATTTTTCTGAATTCGACGCAATTTATCGTTTTTTGCATTCCGAATGCTCCTATCTGATATGAAATGGAAAGGACGCGCTCAGAGTTTGAGCCCTACGACGTTGACGTTGACGGTATCCACGATCATGCCCGTGAATTTCTCTACCTTATACTTCACGGCCTCTTTCAGCGATTCCGCGACCGCCTCGATGGATACTCCGTATTTGATCAATACGTATACGTCGATAAAAATCCGGTTTCCGGACGTCGAGATCTTCACCCCTTTCCCGCCCGCGTCCTTTTTTAAGAGTTCGGCGAGCGTATCGGTAAAACGGCGCGAAACGGTATCTACGATTCCGTAACTTTCGACCGCAGCCTGAGACGCGACTCTGGCGATCGCCAGATCGGATATTGAAATTTTACCATAAGCGTTACTCGTGCTAACTGACATACTGCTCTCCTGAACCACCTCTCTTATTCTAACCGATTCTCTCTTATTTTGCAAGCGATATTGAAAAATTTTTCTCAAAAGACAAAAAAATTATCGAATTGCGCCCTTTTTTAATTGCTTTTTTCGCGCGGAAATGGTATCATATCACCGTCGGATTCGTACGGGAGGCTCCCGTGCGCCCAAATCATCGGAATTATCCCATCGGAGGTGTCGATATGTCGAGAGTATGCAGCGTTTGCGGAAAAGGTCAGACGTCGGGTAACAACGTCAGCCACAGCCATCGTAAGACGAGAAGAACGTTCCGGGCGAACGTTCAGAAGGTTTCCTTCGTGAAAGACGGAAAAATTGTCAACGATTACGTTTGCACGAGATGCTTGAAGAGCAACAAGATCGAACGCGCTTGAATCAACGAGATAAAAAGGAACCGTTTCGTACGGTTCCTTTTTTCTTTGCCCTTTCGTTTCCTTTTTCCGTTCCCGTTCCGCTTTTTCGGGGCTTTTTTTCGCGCGTTCGGGAATTTAACCTCTCTTTTTTCAGGATTTCCGCTCTCCGTGGTTTTCGGGGATTTCGCTTTTCGCGTTCGGACGAATGGAAAACGCGCCCTCTTTTTCCGTCCCGGTCTTCTTTCCGCGCTCCGAGGTCGACGTTTTTTACAACCGATCGAAATAACGCGACGATTGACCGGCTTACCCGCAGACGGCGGAAAATACGCGCATGAAATTACCGCAGGCGATCTTTTCCGTCACGCGCGCGCCGAATATTTTTCCGAACGCTTCCAGAAGACGCGGCACGTCGGCGGGATTTTTCAGATAGGGATTTTCGGGTATGCCGTCGAAGTCGCTCCCGATCGCAAGCGAATCCTCCCCGCCCGCGTTGAGAATCGCCCGCGCGTGCGCGATTAAAGCGGCGCGCTGTCCCTCCGCGCTCTTGTCGTCAGAAAGAAAATCGGCGCAGAAATCGAGCCCGATCACCCCTCCGCTCTCCGCGACGGCGCGAATTCCCTCGTCCGTCAGATTGCGCGCGCAATCGTAAACGCTGCGTGCGCCGCTATGGCTTGCGACGAACGGATTTCCGATCTTCGCCGCGTCCGACACCAGCCTGTCGCTGCCGTGAGAGACGTCCGCGATCATTCCGAGCTCTTTCATTTTTTCCAGACAGGAAAAGCCGAAGCGCGTGAGCCCGCGCTCTTTTTCCCGCACGCGCAGAGAAAGGCTTCCCGAACAAAGCGCGTCGTAGTCGGGGAAGGCGGGAAAACCGATCTCGTTCGGATAATTCCAGGTCAGCGTCATCATGCGAACGCCGCGCGAATACAGCGTTTCCAGCTTTTGCAGATCCCCCTCGATCGCGCCGCCGTCCTCTACGGTCAGAAGCGCGTTGATTCCGTCGCCGAGTTCGCCCGTTCGGCGCACGGGATGATAACCGTTCTCCGAACAAAGCGCGCCGAACGCGTCCGCAAGGGCGATCGCCTGCGCGAAACGGTCTTCGCGCGCGGAAATAAACGCCGCGAAGCATTGCAACCGACATCCGCCCTGCGTAAGAGATTGTTTTGTGACCTGCAAAACGCCCTCGTTCGTGAGGGCGTCGCAATGGAGATCGCAATATTTCATCTTCGGTAAAACAACCTGAGCACAAACCGCACGGGATAGGGCGGCTTAAAACAGAGAATCACGGTCACTCCTCCCTTTCGTTTACGAACACGAGCACCTTCCCCTTGCTTCCGAACCGCGCGCAGTCGGACGAGACGACGTTGGAGATCCCGATCGTTTCACCGTAGCGGAAACGTTCGGGCAGAGGATAGAAGAACCCGCTGTGATATATAATATGCGCCTCGCCGCCGAAAGGTGCGATCGAAACGGTTTTTCCTTTCTCGCCCTCTAAAACGACGTCGCCCTCCGCCGCGAAAATACGCGAGCGTTCGCCGATCAGTTCCGCGTGCGCTCCGCGTTCGAGCGCCTGATAAAGAAGGTGCAGATTTCCGATAAAATGATCTTCGCGTTTGCCGCTTCCCCCGTACAGTTCGATCGTGCGGAATCCGCGCCCGATCGCCCGTCGCAGCGCGAGTTCGCCGTCCGTCTCGTTCTTTTCGGAGGGAAAAATTTCTTTGGGCGGCGGATCGGGAAGATAGCCGAGCGAATCGAAATCTCCCAGCGTTTCGTCGATGCGCACCTTTCCTTTCGCCCACTCGTACGCGCCGTCGCAACAGTAAACGTAGGCGTTCCGATCGTCGATCTTGCCGCGGAACGGCTCGCCGTTGAGCAGAATGACCGCTTTCATGCGCGGCGGAGACGTTCGATCGTCGCTCGCATGTCCGCAGACTTGAAAACGGCGCTTCCCGCCACGATCACGTTCGCGCCCGCGTTCACGACTTCGCCGACGTTTTGTTCCGTAATGCCGCCGTCCACTTCGATATCCAGCTCCGCTCTCCCGATTTTCACGCAATAATCGCGCAACGCCTCGATTTTCGCAAGTGTTTCGGGAATGAATTTCTGCCCGCCCCAACCGGGATGAACGCTCATCAGCAGAATCATATCCGCCTCTTCCGCCGCGGGGAACGCCTTCTCGACGGGCGTTTCGGGATTGATCACCGCCGCCGCTTTCACGCCGCGCTCTTTGATTTCGCGGAAGAGCTTCACGGCGTCGCACGCCTCGCAGTGCACGGAAATCATATCCGCGCCCGCCGCCGCAAAGTCCGCGATATGCGTTTCGGGATGAAGCACCATCAGATGACAGTCGAGCGGCAGAGCCGTATGCGGACGGATCGCTTTCACCATCTGCGCGCCGAACGTAATCGGCGGCACGAAATTTCCGTCCATGACGTCGCAATGCACGTAATCCGCGCCGTTCTCTTCCAATTTTTTCACCATTGCGCCCGCCGCCGCAAAGTCGCCCGCAAGAATGCTCGGCGCGATTTTAATCTGCAACATACGTCCTTTCTCCTCTGTTTTAACTTTCGCTTTTTGCGTTCTTTTCTTCCAGATACCGCGCGCGGAGCTGTCCGCACGCGCCGCCGATCTCCGAACCCATACTGCGTCGGATCGTCGCGGAAATTCCGTTTTTTTCGAGCGTTCCGAGGAATCGGTACGCCTCTTTTTCGCTCACGGAGCGCAGAGAGCGTTCCTTGACCTCGTTCAGTCTGATCAGATTGACGTGACAGGGCTTGCCTTTCAGAAGCCGCGCGAGCGCCTCCGCGTGCTCTTCGCCGTCGTTTTCTCCCGCGACGAGACAGTACTCGAAGATGTACCGCCGCCCCGTCTTTTCAAAATACCGTTCGCACGCCTTCAAAATCTCCTGAATCCGATACGCCTTCGCGATCGGCATCACCCGCCGCCGTTCCTCGTCCGATACCGCGTGCAGCGACACCGTCAGATTGAGCGGAATTCCCTCGTCCGCGAACTTCAACATCTGCGGAACAAGCCCGCAGGTGGACAGACTGACGTTGCGCGCGCTGATATTGATCCCGCCCTCCGCCGTGAGATTGCGCAGAAACTTCACGACTTGATCGTAATTGTCGAACGGTTCTCCGCTCCCCATCAGCACGACGTTCGTCACCGCTCGGTCTTTGAGCGTGCCGCCCTCCGCGCGGTTGACGGCGAGAATTTCGCACGCAATCTCCCCCGCCGTCAGATTGCGCACGAGACCGTTCAGTGTGGACGCGCAGAACGCGCACCCCATGCGGCAACCGACCTGCGTGGAAACGCACTGCGTGTTGCCGTATTTGTATTTCATGAGCACGCCTTCGACGATATTACCGTCCGCAAGCGCGAAGAGGAATTTTTTCGTTCCGTCTCTCGCCGTGACCGTTTCGAGAATCTTTACGGGCTCGTCCTCGAACCGTTCGAGAAGTTTTTCGCGGAAGTCTGCCGGAAGGGGCAACTCCGAA
>CAMGEK010000026.1 GCA_946055105.1 uncultured Clostridia bacterium | reverse complement strand
GTCCAGATAGCTGTAGATGGTGACTTTATTGACGCCGAGCTTTTCCGCCGCCTTGATGATGCCGCGTTTGATCTTTCCGCTGTCGAACGCCTGACGGTTTCCGTCCGATTTCACCACGAGAACGGGGGAAACTTCGATCGTTTCGTAAGTCGTGAACCGCCTGCCGCAGTTCATACATTCGCGACGGCGGCGGATCGACCGTTCGTCGTCCGCGGAGCGGGAATCGATCACTTTGCTTTCCGTGCAATTACAATACAAACAACGCATAATTCAATCTCCTTTTCTGCGCAGACGCGTACAGCGCCCGATCGCGACGGCTTTTTCTTTATTATACCACATTCGGAAACGGTTGTAAAGAAAATTTTCGCCCGTCGTCTTTTGCGGCGTGCGAAGATTGCGAAAACGGCCTCTTTTCCCTTACGATACGGCTTTGGAGTTTCTCCGCGCCGCGATACCGCGCCCCGCCGCGTTCTTTTCCCGCATCCGGAAAAAAATAACCGAAAATAAGTTGCCCCCCCCTGAACTCATGTGATATAATAAGGACGGAATCATTCCGTCGGGGGGAGACGCGCATGGCGATCAATCAACGAAAATTCAATCTGGTTTTGCTCGTTTCCGCACTCTCGCTCGCTTTTTCCGTCGGGTGTTCGTCCTCGCCGCAGACGGACGGTCGAACGCAATCCCCCGATTACGTTTACAGCGATACGTTCCGCCTCGTCCTCTATGAAGAGCCCTACGTCACGCTCGTGAAAAATTACCGCGGAAACGCCGATTCCGCAGACTTCCGCTCCTTCCCCTACGCCTTCTGCGAAAGTCAGGGCTTCGACGCGGAAGCGATCCGAAGCGGCGAAACCGAGAGCGGCTGCGTCGTATGGACGAGCGAAGAACAATCCGCGCTCCGCTTCACGCTCTACCTCCGCGACGGCGACGGCGAGGAAGAAGAGGACGCGTATTACGTCTATTATCAACTCTCCTATCCGCTTACGGCGCAGGAGATGACGGAATGGCGAACGCTCAACGAAGGAAATTATATCGAAGCGCCGCTCTTCGCGCAGGCGATCGCGCAGACGAAAACGGTCTCCGTTCTCTCCGAATCCTATCTCGGCAAAGAGGCGTTCGACTCCCTCTTTGAAGCGCTCGGAAGACAGGGCGCGCTCAGCCGTTACGACGACGAGAACGCGCTGCTGTCGCTCGATACGTACGATCCGGAGAAGAACGTCGTCGAAACCTCTCTGTTTTCGAGCGACGGGCGCACAAGAAAGACGGTCGTTTTCACCGCGGCGGAATTGGAGACGCAGGACTTCTTCCGAACGCGCACGAAAATCGGGGAAGCGGTCTGGGAGGACAGACGGGAAACGCGATTGGTCACGGCTCTCTCGGATAGCAGACAGCTGCGCTTTGAAGAGACGGAATCGGAACACGTGGTCGTCTATCCGTTATCGTTCGTTCGGTTCGATAACCGGTTCGTCGTCTGATCGGAATTACGGCGAAGGGATCGCGCTCGGCGACAGCCTTTTTGCGAAAGAAAATCAATGAAAGTGATTGATCCGCTTTCCGCGCTCTTCTCTTTTTTATGTCTTTTCATAAATAAAAATAAATCCGAACCGTCTTTCTTCACGCGATACGAAAGCCTCTTCTTTCGTCTACGATTCGTCTCCGACCGAAAGCGGAGCGATCTTTCTGCGATACGTCCGTAGAAACGCGATCGCGGCATAGACGAGCGTCGCGCCCTCCGCAAGCGGGAAAGTAATCCAGACGAGTCGGGAGTCCCCGCCGCCCGCAATCGCGGCGATCAATCCCCACGCGACGGGCAACACGAACGCCGCCTGACGGAGCAGAGAGACGATGAGCGAAGGCAAGCCCCCGTCCGTCGCCTGAAACACGCCTTGCAGAGCGATATTCGCTCCCGCGAACAGGAACCCGAGCGAAACGATCCGAATCGCGTCGAGCAACAATTCCTGCGTTTGGGAGGCAAGACTGAACGCTCCCGCGATCGGCGCAGCGGCGATTTCTATGACGAGCAATCCCGCCGCCATCACGATCAGCGTATCGAGCAATCCCCATTTGATCGCCGCGCGAACCCGCATTCCGTCGCCGCGCCCGTACTCGTAAGAGACGAGCGGCGTGATCGCGTCCCGCAGACCGAAAGCGGCGAACAACACGAACTGCCGGATCTTATAATACAGACCGTATGCGGTCACGTAAGCGGGCGAGAGTTTCACGAGAAGAAGATTCATTCCGTACGCCATGACGGACGTCAACGCCTGCGCGATAATGGCGGGCAATCCGATCGCATAAATCTGCAAAATGATTTTTCCCGACGGCTTACAGTCGGAAAGCTTTTTCCGCACTTCGCGGTTGAATTTGCAATGGAAGAACAGCGCGAGCGCGAAAGAGACGATCTGCCCGATGACCGTCGCCCACGCGGCTCCGCTCACGCCCAATGCGGGAAGTCCCAAAAGTCCGTAAATCATGATCGGATCGAGTACGATATTCGTCGCCGCGCCCGCGACCTGCGCGATCGTCGAAAACAGGGAACGCCCCGTCGCCTGCAACAGCTTTTCGCAGACGGAGAAAAAGGCGACTCCGAACGATAAGATACAGTTGATCCGCAAATATTCGATCGCCATCGCTCCGATCATAGCGTCGTCCGTCTGAGAACGAACGTATATTCCCGTAAAAAACAGACCGAACGCCAGAAAGATCAGATACACGACGGCGGCAAGGAAAAATCCGTTTCCGGCGGCGCGGTTCGCCTTATCCGCATCGCCCTGTCCGAGCGCGCGCGACAAAAGCGCGTTCACTCCGACGCCCGTTCCGATTCCGAGCGCGATGACGAGCATCTGCACGGGAAAGGCGAGCGTAAGCGCGTTCAGAGCCGCTTCTCCGTTCTCCGCGCGGGAGACGAACGCGCTGTCTACGATATTGTACAGCGCCTGCAACGTCATGGAAAGCGCCATGGGGATTCCCGTTTTCAGGAGAATCTTTGCGACGGATTTGTTTCCGTCAGAACTGAAATTCATGCGATAATCTCCGCTGAAAGCCATAAAAAAAGCGTAAATCCGATTTGCTCGGATTTACGCTTTTTTCGCCACACAGCGAACGTATTTTATCACTTTTTTCCGTAAAGAGTCAAGCGCCGGAAGAGAACTTTTTACAAAAAATCTTCTTTGCCCTCATTCTCCGCTCTCCTCGTCTTCCTCTTCTTCGGGAAAACCCGCCGCCGAAACGGGCGACCGTTCGGGTTTGGAAAGATACACCCGCTCCGTCGAAAATCCCCTTCCGCGCACTTCGGAAACCACGCTCACCGTCATGAACGCGACGGGATCGATTTTCAATACTTCGTTTCTCAACCGAACGAGATTGCGGTTGGATACGATCGTAAGCAACATGTGACAGTCTTCCTTCAAAAAACCCGTCTGACCGTATAGCACCGTTACGCCGAGGGAGAGCTCGTTGACGATCATCTCTTTGATCTCCGCATAGCGTTCGCTGATGATTTTGACCTGCGTCTTCTTCATGCCGATCGGGGATACGCGGTCGAGGACGAACGTGTACAATATCACGGTGACGATCCCGTAGAGCACCGATTCCAAGGGCACGACGAACGCCTGTATCAGCACTACGAAAAGATCGACCAGCCAAAGTCCGACGGAGACGGGAAGCCCGAAAAATTTATGCAGAATGAGCGGAGGAATATCCGTACCGCCCGTGGACGCGCCCTCTCTTACGACGATTCCGATTCCCGTACCCATAAGAAGCGCCGCGCAGATACACGCAAGCATGCGGTTTTCCGTCAGAATCCGATCCCCCACCGCGGCGGAAAAGATCCCCATAAACGTCGGATAGAGCACCGTTCCGAGCAACGTCGTCGTCGCGAAACGTTTTCCGAGCAGAATGACGCCGATCAGATAGAGAATGACGTTCGCAATCAGAACGACGACCGAAACGAGCTCTTCGTTCCAGAACCGCCCGATAAAAATTCCGAGCCCCGTCGTGCCGCCCATGACAAGCCCGTTCGGAATGACGAACAGCGCGGAAGCGGAAGCGGCGATCGCGTTTCCGAGAATAATGATCAGAAAATGCAAGACTGCCTTCCGTCCTTTCGCACCCGTTAATTTCATAAATTTTACCCCCGTATCTCAACGGAGATATTATATCATGGGAACGCCCGCCTTGCAAGCCTTTCGTGTAAATTTCCGAAAGAATAGCGCTCCTCCGAACGGAGGAGCGCATTTACCGTGATTCAGATGAAACAGGAATGAACGCAGCGATGACAGCAGTTGGACGAAAACGTATCCAATCCGAATTGACGCGCAAAGTATGCGTCGAAATTCCCGCAACAGGTCAATCCGCTTAAATCTGCGAACGCCGTTCCGCTGAAACCGCAACCGCAGGAATTGCAACCGCAGTTACAGCCGCTCCGCGAACTTCCGCAGGAATTGCAACCGCAGTTACAACCGCTCCGCGAACTTCCGCAGGAATTGCAACCGCAGTTACAGCCGCTCCGCGAACTTCCGCACGAGTTACAGCCGCAGTTACAGCCGCTCCGCGAACTTCCGCAGGAATTGCAGCCGCAGTTACAGCCGCTCCGCGAACTTCCGCAGGAATTGCAACCGCAGTTACAGCCGCTCCGCGAACTTCCGCACGAGTTACAGCCGCAGTTACAGCCGCTCCGCCAACTTCCGCAGGAATTACAACCGTTGCGCGTATTCCGACAGGTATTGCAGCTGCAAGGATCGCAGAACAGATTATCGATCGCACGCGCGAAGGCGCTGAAACAGTTGCAGGAATTGCAACCGCAGGAATGACACGAATTACACATAGATAACCTCATAGGTAGAAATTCGGTTTTTGCACCGTACTTCATCGTATGCGCAATTCATAGAAAAGGTTCTGACGGAAAAACGCTCCGAACTTTTCGCTATCCTACGCTTCAAGGACGAACGCAAACGTAAACGAACGGCGTTCTGAGTATGATACGCCTTTTACGAAATTCTTCAATTTCTGCCCGTCCGCACCCACTTTCGCAAACGAACGCTTTTTCGACCGCTTTCGTTTCGACAATCATGCCAATGCTTTTCCCCGCGCCCACTTTCGCAAACAAACGCTTATTCGACCGCTTTCGTTTCGACAATCATGCCAATGCTTTTCCCCGCGCCGCGCTTTTGCAAATCCACGAACGGTTCTTTATCGCATATCTCTTCGGCATTATTACCGATCGTCTTTTACGAAATTCTTCGGTTTCTGCTCGTCCGCGCCCACTTTCGCAAACAAACGCTTTTTCGACCGCTTGCGTTTCGACAATCATGCCAATGCTTTTTCCCGCGCCGCGCTTTTGCAAATCCACGAACGCTTTTTCGATCGCTTCTCTCTTCGTCAATCTTACCGTACGCCTTTTACGAAATTCTTCGGTTTCCGCTCGTCCGCGCCGCGTTTTCGCAAATCCCCAGAACAGTTCTTTGATCGCTTCTCGCTTCGGCATTATTATCGTATGCCTTTTTCGAAATTCTTCAATTTCTGCCCGTCCGCGCCCACTTTCACAAATCCCCCGAATGGTTCTTTATCGCATAACTCTTCGGCATTATTACTGATCGCCTTTTACGAAATTAACGCCTGATCCTGTCGCCACGCTTGCGCGAGCGCAAACGAACTGCGGTAAACCGTTATTTTCTTTCTTTATTTCGGTGATAGATTGCTTTTATCGGTCTGACAATTTTTGATTCCGTCGATCATATACTCGCCTCGTCAAATAAATACCAAAAACGTGAAAACGGCTCGCGCCTCGGCGCGAGCCGTATCTTCGGTTTTCTTATTTTGCGTATTCCACGCTTCGGAATTCGCGAATGACGTTGACTTTAATCTGACCGGGATACTCCAATTCCGCTTCGATCTTCTTTGCAATGTCCTTCGCAAGGAACAGCGCCTGCGCGTCGTCTACCTGTTCGGGTTTGACGATTACGCGGACTTCTCTTCCCGCCTGAATCGCATAGCTCTTGTCGACGCCCGCAAATCCGGAAGCGATCTCTTCGAGCTTTTCCAACCGCTTTACGTAGTTGGAGCCCGTCTCCCTTCTCGCTCCGGGGCGCGCGCCTGAAATCGCGTCCGCCGCCGCTACAAGAACCGCTTCGATCGTCTTGGGCTCCACGTCGCCGTGGTGCGCCATGATCGCGTTGACGATCATCGCGTTCTCCTTGTACTTTTTCGCAAGATCTGCGCCGATCTGAATATGCGTGCCCTCCTGCTCGTGATCGACCGCCTTGCCGATATCGTGCAGAAGTCCCGCGCGCTTTGCAAAATTGACGTCGAGACCAAGCTCCTGCGCCATCAGTCCCGCAAGTTGCGCGACTTCGATGGAATGGCGGTAAACGTTCTGCCCGTAGCTTGTACGGAACTTCAACCGCCCGATGAGCTTGATGATCTCCGGATGCAATCCGAAAATCCCCACCTCGAACATGGCGTTCTCGCCCGCGGCTTTGATCTGCTGATCGAGCTCTTTCTGCACCTTTTCGACGGTCTCTTCGATTCTCGCGGGATGAATCCGCCCGTCCTGAATGAGCCGTTCGAGCGTCAGGCGCGCCACTTCTCTTCTGACCGGATCGAATCCCGAAAGAATGACGACTTCGGGGGTATCGTCGATGATCAGTTCGATGCCCGTCGCGTTTTCGATCGCGCGGATATTTCTGCCTTCCCGACCGATGATCCGCGCTTTCATATCGTCGTTGGGAAGCGGAACGACCGAAACGGTCGTCTCGGACGCATGATCGGACGCACAGCGCTGAATCGCGAGCGAAATAATATTTTTCGCGTTGAGTTCCGCTTCGTCTTTTGCCTGCTGTTCGAGGTTGCGCACCTGCAACGCGACATCGCGGCGCGTTTCGTCGAGAATCTCGTTCGTAAGCAGTTTTTTCGCCTCGTCCTTCGTCAGTTGCGCCACGCGTTCAAGCTCTTCCACCATCAGGTCATGCTGACGGGAGACCTGCTCCTGCGTCTTTTGCACCTCTTCGAGTTTGCGGGAAAGCGTCTGCTGTTGCTGATCGAGATGTTCCGATTTCTTATTGAGATCGGACTCTCTCTTTTCGAGCAAGTCCTCCTGGCGGTTGAGCCGTTGCTCGATCCGCTGTTGTTCGGCGCGCTTCTCTTTCTGTTCGCGCTCGAACTCGTTTCTGAGTTTCAAATCCTGTTCCTTGGACTCTAAAATCGCTTCCTTTTTCAGTTGCTTACATTCCGTCCGCGCGTCGTCGAGCATTTTCTGCACGGCTTTGGACGTTTCGTCAAGCTTCTTTTCCGATTTCTTTTGGGAAATCCTTTTCAGAACCAACCACGTTGCGAGAACGCCGACCCCGCCGCCCGCAATCAAGGCGACGATGGGAAGGACGATCGTCAACGCGTCAACAAGGAGCAGGCCGGTAAATACGTTCATTACAGCCTCCTCAAGATGAATTTCGACCTGTATCTGCATAAACGCCCCGATCAAACGGAACGTCTATACATTGTCGGATTTATTATACTATATCTTGTGGCGAATGTCAACCGATTGACAGAAATAAGCCACACGGAGAAAAATTTTTTTGCGAACGCGCTCCGTCCGCGGTTACTCCCCTGCTTTTCCCGCGAACACGAAAAAATCGCCCTGCGAACGCGTCCTTTAATCCCCGCTCCCCGTTTGACGGTCTCCCGTATCCGCGAATACAAAAAACGCCGCGCGTAAAAAGAAACCGCGTATCCGCGCTCCCATCTTGCGTTCCGCAAAAATTTGCCGCACTGCCGCGCCCCCGATTCGCTTTCCGCCTCTGATTCCGCAAATACGAAAAACCGCCGCGCAGACGCGCAACCCGATAAGGGCGCGTCCGCGCGGCGACCGTTTGAACCCGTTCTATCCCGGTTCTTTTTCTATCTCCTCCAACCACAGCGCCGCGGTAGCGTCCGACGGCATGCGCCAGTCGGCGCGGGGCGAGAGACTCACCGAACCGACTTTTACCCCGTCGGGAATACAGGATCGCTTGAACTGTTGCGCGAAAAATCTGCGGTAGAAATTTTTCAGCCATTTCACCAGCGTCGCGCGGGGATAGCGGTCTTTGAACGCGTATTCCGCTAGAAACAGGATCTTCTTCGGCGGGAAAGAACGGCGCACGCAATAATACAGATAGAAATCGTGCAATTCGTACGGTCCGACGAGGTCCTCCGTCTTTTGCGCGATATTCCCCGCCGCGTCGGGGGGAAGCAGTTCGGGAGAAATTTCCGTCGACAAAATTCCTTCGAGAATGCGCTCCGCTTCGCCGCCCAGCCTCCGCGCTTCGTACGACACGAGCGATTTTACGAGCGTTTTGGGCACGGACGAATTCACCGCGTACATGCTCATGTGATCGCCGTTATAAGTGCACCAGCCGAGCGCGAGCTCCGACAGATCTCCCGTTCCGACGACCAGCCCGCCCGTCTGATTGGCGACGTCCATGAGAACGAGCGTGCGCGTGCGCGCCTGTGCGTTCTCGTACGTTACGTCCGTAACGGCGGGATCGTGCCCGATATCTTCGAAATGCCGCAGGACGGATTGAGAAATTCCGACCGTCTTTGCCGTCGCCCCCATGCTCCGCATCAGACCGAGCGAATGGTTTTTCGTCTTGCTCGTCGTGCCGAATCCGGGCATGGTAACGGCTACGATCTCTTTTCTGTCTTTTCCGAGCAGATCGAACGCCCGCGCCGTCACCAGAAACGCGAGCGCCGAATCCAGCCCGCCCGAAATACCGATGACCGCCGTTTTGGCTTTCGCGCGGGATATTCTCGCCGCGAGCGCCTGCGCCTGCATGGAAAGTATGGTCTCGCACCGCTCCGTCAGCTCTGTCCCTTCCGGAACGAACGGAAACCGCCCGACTTCGCGCGTGAGCGTGCAGGGCGCAACCTCGGTGGAAAACCGTACGACCGCATATCCCTCTCCTCTCGTCGGAAAGGCGTTCATGCGGCGGCGTTCGCTTTCGAGCATGCGCACGTCGATCTCCGCGTCGACGTATTTCCCCGAAAAGGGCGCGCTTTCGCGCAGAATCACGCCGTTTTCCGCGATCAGATTGTGCCCCGCGAACACCATGTCCGTGGTGGATTCCCCTATCCCCGCGTCCGCATAAACGTAGCCGCAGACAAGCTTCGCCGATTGCGACTGTAACAGGAGCCGACGGTAATCGCTCTTTCCTACGAGTTCGTTGCTCGCGGAGAGATTGACGATGACCGTCGCGCCCGCCAACGCGTGCGCGACGGAAGGAGACTGCGGAACCCAGAGATCTTCGCAGATTTCGCAGGCGACGCAGAACGCGCTTTCGTTGTCGTCGCAAAACAGGACGTCCGTACCGAACGGAACGGTCGCGCCGCACGCCTCGGTATAGACGACGCCGCGCATGCCCTCGGTAAAGTGTCTCTTTTCGTAAAATTCGTTATAATTGGGGAGATTGCGTTTGGGCACGAGCGCCAGCAGTTTTCCGTCCGAATACGCCGCCGCGCAGTTATACAGCCGCCCGCCGTAAACAAAAGGCAGTCCGACGAAACAGAGCGTCCGTATCCCCGCCGAGCGTTCCACGAGCGACGACAAGGCTTTGAGACACCCGCATAAAAGCGCGTCCTGCAAAAACAGATCGCCGCAGGTATAACCGCTCAGCGACAATTCCGGAAATACCAACAACTGCACTCCGTCCCGCGCCGCGCGTTCCGTCTCTTTCGCGATCGCTTCGCAATTAAAGAACGGATCTGCCACCCGCAATTCGGGCGAAACGGCGCGCGCCTTGATGAAACCGTATTCCATGCTCTCCTCCCGCCGAAAAATCAAACTTCGGCAACGCTGTCCGCAGGCGCGCCCTTCGCCGCCGCGCGGATTTTCTCCTCGATTTCCTGAGACAGTTCGGGATTGTCTTTGAGGAACTGCCGCATCTTTTCCCGTCCGTTCGCCACCTTATTGTCGTTATAGCTGAACCATGCCCCGCTCTTTTTGATGACGTCGTACTGAACGCCGAGGTCGATCAGACACCCCTCCTGCGAAATCCCCTCTCCGTACATAATATCGAATTCCGCCTGACGGAAGGGAGGCGCGAGCTTGTTTTTCACGACTTTCGCACGGGTGCGGTTGCCCGCCGCGCCGTCGGTATCTTTGAGAATGTCCGTCTTGCGGACGTCGATGCGCATGGAGGCATAGAACTTCAACGCCTTTCCGCCGGGCGTCACTTCGGGATTGCCGAACATCACGCCCACTTTCTCGCGGAGTTGGTTGATGAACACCACGCACGTTTTGCTTTTATTGACGATCGGCGTGAGTTTACGGAGCGCCTGACTCATGAGCCGCGCCTGCAATCCGACGTGCGAATCCCCCATTTCGCCCTCGATTTCCGCTTTGGGCGTGAGCGCCGCCACGGAGTCCACGACGATAATATCCACCGCGGAAGAGCTCACGAGCGCGTCCACGATATTGAGCGCCTGCTCGCCGTCGTCCGGTTGGGAAACGTAAAGCTCGTCGAGATTGACGCCGAGCTTCTTCGCGTAGACGGGATCGAGCGCATGCTCCGCGTCGATAAATGCGGCGATTCCTCCCGCTTTCTGCGCCTGCGCGACCGCATGAAGCGCGACCGTCGTCTTTCCCGAAGATTCGGGACCGTAGATCTCCACCATTCTACCGCGCGGCAGTCCGCCGATTCCGAGCGCCAGATCGAGCGAGAGACAGCCCGTGGGAATGGTGTCGACGTCCGTATTCCCCGCGTCCTGACCGAGCTTCATGATCGCGCCCTTGCCGTAAGATTTTTCAATCTGGGCAAGAACGGTATCGAGCGCTTTGAGTTTTTCTTCGTTCATACTGTTCTCCTTTCTTATTTGATCTCTTTATAGACGAGGAAGAGCGCGAGATTGATCGCCGTTTTTGTGATCTTCTCCCGATCCCCTTCCAATTGAAACCGAAACACGCGTACGCGCTCCTTCGTTCCCACAGCAATATAGCAGAGCCCGACGGGCTTGCCGGTATGATCGGACTGCGGTCCCGCAATTCCCGTCGTCGCGACGGACACGTCGCAATGCCCCTGCGCGATCAGCCCCGCCGCCATTTCATAGGCGACTTCGTCCGAAACGGCGCCGTGCGCCTTCAACGTATAGGGCGAAACGCCCAGACGGTCGATCTTCGCCTGATTGTCGTAGGCGTTGATTCCCTCGAAAAACACGTCGCTCGCGCCGGGAACAGAAACGATCGCGCCGCCGACGCCGCCGCCCGTAAACGATTCCGCCGTCGAAAGGCGCAACCGATGCAGCCGCAACGCGTCCGTCACCCGTTGGGCGAGCGGCACGTCCTCTACCGCGTAGATATATTCGTCAAGCCCCGTCGCGATCAGACGCATCGTTTCGTCGGCGAGCATCTTCGGCGTTTCGGAATGATAGACCATTTCGATGCGCGTCTCGCCGAATTTTTCCCGATAGTTATAGAGCAGTTTATCTCCGCTCAGGCGTTCCGCTTCCGCGAGAATTTTACGAACCTTCTCTTCGGGCGCGGACACGGCGCGAACGACCATTCGGCTGAATTTTTTCTTTCTGCGACGGTCGACGGCGGGCACCGTCTCCGCCGCCGCGATCTCCGCGCCTCTGTCGCTCGCCGGAAGCACCGCGTACAGCCGATCTTCCGTCTCGGCGAGATACTCCGTTCCGAACGGCACGTTCAGAAATGCGGCGACCGATTCCCGCGCGCGCGGCAAAAGCCGCTCTTCGCAAGCGACGAAAACCGCGTCGCATTCGCAGGACAAGCGGGAGAGCGCCGCCGTCAACGCTTCCGAGCCGTCGGAAGGCAACAAGACGACTTCGTCAAGGATAACGCCGCCCGCCAGAAACGCGTCCGCGATTTTATCGTAACGCACGCTCGAAAGCGCCTGGTCGGGATTGCGTAAAACAATCAAAGCGTATCTCATACCGCTCCGCCGTCACGGTCTGAGGACCTGTCTGTTCCTGACGATATAATTCACGCCCGAAAGGACGGTCAGGAACGCGCACAGCGCGAACAGGGCGAGCCCGACGTACGCCGACGCCTTTCCCGCGGCGCAGTCTAAAAAATCCATCGAAACGAGAAGAAAAACGATGGCGCCGTCCTGCGCGACCGTCTTTAATTTGCCGATCTTATCCGCCGCAAGCACGACGCTCTGTCCCGCGGCGATCATGCGGAATCCGCTCACGATGAGCTCGCGCGCGATGATGACGGATACGAGTATGCCCGCCGCGACGAGACCGCCGTTCCCGAGCAGACAAAACGCCGTCGGAACGGTCAGAAGCAGAATGAACGCCGTCGAATTCAGCACCTTATCGGCGATGGGATCGAGGAATTTTCCGAGATTGGTCACCTGACCGTTTTTACGGGCGAGATACCCGTCCAGAAAATCGGTGGACGAAGCGACGAAAAAGACGATCGCCGAAATGAGAAAGCGATAGGGAATCGCGGAGATATAGAACACCGCGACGAGCACGGGAATCATACAGATTCGGGTTAAAGTGATTTTGTTGGGCAGATTCATGATTCCTCCTCCAAATGGCCGTAAAGATCGTATTCGTCCGCGCGGTCGATTTTGACCGCGTAAATCGTTCCCGTCTCGGCGCGTCGCGCCGTAAAAAAGGTTTTTCCGTCGATGTCGGGCGCCTGAAAAAACGTCCGACCTTCAAAACAGGATTTTTCATAGTCGATCCCGTCGCACAGAACGCGGAGCGTCTTGCCGACGTAGGAAGCGTTCAACGCCGCGGAAACGCGCGCCTGCGCGCGGTAGAGTTCTTTCACCCGCCGTTTTTTCGTGGACGGATGCACCTGTCCCGCCATGCGGTACGCCGCCGTCTCGGGTTCGCGCGAATAGGCGAAAAATCCGCAGTTGAGCAGCTTCGCCTCTTCCAGAAAGGAGATCAGGGCGCGATGCTCTTCCTCCGTCTCGCCGGGAAATCCGGAGATAAAGGTCGTGCGGATCGCAAGATCGGGAATCTCTTCCCGCAGACGGCGCAACAGCGCGAGATACTCCGCGCGCGAGCCGCGCCTGCCCCTCAGTTTGAGAATCCTGTCCTCCGAATGTTGCAGCGGAATATCCAGATAATGCAGAATTTTCGGATTATCCCGCACCTCGGCGACGAGTTCCTCCGTAATCTTTTCGGGATAGCAATACAGCAGACGGATACGACCGATATTGTCGAGCGCGGAGAGCCGTTTCAGAAGTTCGACGAAGCGGTTTTCCCCGTACAGATCCTCGCCGTAACGCGTCGTATCCTGCGCGACGAGCACGAGCTCCTCCACCCGACCGAGCTCTTCCGCCTCCTTTATCAGCGATTCCATGGGATAGGAACGGTATTTCCCGCGAATTTTGGGAATCAGACAATAGGTGCAATGATTGGAACAGCCGTCCGAAATTTTCAGATACGCGAGGTGCGGCGCCGTCGAACGCACGCGGCGTTCCGCGGCAGTCGTGCATTTCCCGACCAGATCGACGCGTTCGCCCGCATACGACCGTTCGAGCGCTTCAAACAGAAGAGGCGCGTCGTTGACGCCGAGAAAGACGTCCGCTTCGGTGAGCGGCGCAAACAGTTCTTTGACGTATTTTTGCGGCAGACAGCCCGTCACGACGATTTTTTCCAGCTTCCCCTTCCGATAACCGTTGCATTCGAGAACGGTTTCGATCGCCTCTTTCCGCGCCGCGTTCAGAAAGGCGCAGGTATTGACGATGAGAATCTGCGCCTCAGACGGATCGTCCGTGATCGGACAGCCGCGCGCCCTGATTTCTCCCAACAGCCGCTCCCCGTCCACGCGGTTTTTATCGCAGCCGAGCGAGATCATTCCGAATACTTTATCGATCATCAATCGAGACTCCCGTACTTACTTTCGTATTCTTCTTTCGTGAGCAATACCGTCCGCGCCTTCGCTTTGCCGTCGAAGGGAGATATGTAACCCATGACTTCCATCCAGTCGATAATCTTCCCCGCATGGTTGTAGCCCACCGAGCATTTCCGCTGAATGAGGGAAATGGACGCGGAACCGAGCTTGACGACCATGCCGAGCGCTTTGATATACTGCGGATCGACGCCGTCTCCGTCGTCGTCCTCTCCGCCCGCGGAAGACGCGGCGTTCTGGTTAGCGGTGTTGATATAGTCGGAGACGTTCTCGTCGAAATACGATTCGTTGTGTTCTTTGATGAATTTCACGACCGCCTCCGCCTCGGCAGTACTGACGAACGCGCCCTGCGCGCGCGTCTTTTTCGCGCCGCCCACCGAGAAGAGCAGGTCGCCGTTTCCGAGCAGTTTTTCCGCGCCGGACTCGTCCAACATGATGCGCGAATCCACTTCCGAAGTGACGCGCAACGCGATTCGGGAGGGAAGATTCGCCTTAATGACGCCCGTTACGACGTCCACGGACGGCCTCTGCGTCGCAATGACGAGATGAATCCCCGCCGCGCGCGCTTTCTGCGACAGACGCTGAATCCGCTCTTCGATCTCTTTTTTCGCCACCGACATCAGGTCGGCAAACTCGTCTACGACGATGACGATTTTGGGAAGTTTCTCCTCGTCCTCCGTCCGTTTCTCATTGTATTCGTCGATCTTTCGGACGGCGCAACCGGACATGGTTTTGGTATTGAACAGAGCGTATCTGCGCTCCATTTCCTTGATCGCCCAATTCAGAGTCGTCACCGTTTTCTGCGCGTCGGTGATGATTTCGTTGATCATGAGATGGGGAATCCCGTCGTAGATGGTGAACTCGTTCTTTTTCGGATCGATCAGAATGATGCGCAATTCTTCGGGGGAATACTTACAGATCAGACTCGTCAGAAGCGCGTGCAGACAGATCGACTTTCCCGAACCCGTCGTTCCCGCGACGAGGACGTGCGTCATTTCGTCGATATTTCCGCAGACGCTCCGCCCCTCGATGTCCTTTCCGATGACGAACGTGAGCGCCGTCGGTTTGGTATTGCGGAAGGCGTCCGACTCCATAACCGATTTCATTCCCACCGTAGCGCGGGACCGGTTGGGCACTTCGATGCTGATCGCGCCCTTCTCCCAGTTGGTATAGACGTTGACGCCGTTCTGCGCGTGCAGGCGCATGGCGATCTCCTCGCTGCGTTTGATGACGGACGAGGACGCCACGTTCTTGGGTATATCGATGTCGTACCGCGTGACCGTCGCCCCGCTGGTCACGCCGACGATCTCCGCTTCCACGTGGAAACCCGCCAGCGTATCGAGAATGATCGCGGAATTCCTTTCGGTTTCCTCCGGAGAAACGTGCACCGTGTCGTCGTAAACGCGGAACAGATCGAGCGGAGGACGGTTATACGGTTTGTAAACGTGCCGCGCGGGTTTCGGCGCCTCCGCGTCCTCCTCCCTCGCCGCGCGTTCGGAAAATCCTCCCCGCATGCGTTGAGACAGGCGAGACGACTCGTCCGCAAAATTCTCGTCCGGTTCCACGTCGTCGAACAGCTCCGAAACGCGCTTCGTCTCCTCCGCTTCCCCGCCGAATCCGTCCGTTTCGTTCTCCCCTCTCTGCGGAATCGTCGGCTCTACGGGCGTTCTCAGATTGCCGACGGGACGGGAAAAAAGATTCCTGAAATTCGCCTCCCGATCCCGAACGCTATCTTCCGCTCCGTCCTCCGTCGTGAAACGGTCGCGCGCGGGTTCGCCCGTCGTAAAACGGTCGCGCACGGGTTCGTCCGTCGCGAAACGGTCGCGCACAGGCTCGTCCGTCGCGAAACGGTCGCGCACAGGTTCGTCCGTCGCGAAACGGTCGCGCACAGGCTCGTCCGTCGCGAATCGGTCGCGCGCGGGTTCGTCCGTCGCGAAACGGTCGCGCACAGGCTCGTCCGTCGTAAATCGGTCGCGCACAGGTTCGTCCGTCGCGAAACGGTCGCGCACAGGCTCGTCCGTCGCGAAACGATCGCGCACAGGCTCATCCGTCGTAAAACGGTCGCGCACGGGTTCATCCGTCGTAAAACGGTCGCGCACAGGCTCGTCCGTCGTGAATCGGTCGCACGCGGGTTCGCCGAATTCGGTCGGAACGTCGTTCCGATAAAAATCACGCGTCGAGGAGTTCTCCCGCTCCGCCGCCTTATAGGAAGGGGGCGCGATCGGATCGTCGTCGAATGGCATATCGACGGGCGCGGAGGGCTCCACGATCTTGCGCGGCATCGAAGGGCGCGGCGTTTCCGCACGGTCGGAATACTCGGAAAGATAACTCTTGCCCGCGGTTTCGGTCGGAACGGAAGTCACGGATGAAGCGCGTTCCCGATTGTTGAATCGCGAATCGCGGTCGAAAATCAGATTGTTCTTATAACTCGTCGCAGGATCGGAATCGAAGAGAATTTCCCTGCTGCGGCGATAGGCGATCTCAGCAGGCGAAAGCGGGGGTTCGGGCGCGGACGGCGCGGGCGCAGGCGCTTCCCTGCCCTGCGTTTCATACGCGGAACGGGCGGGCTGTTCGAGCTCGTCGAAGGATACGGGCACGGGATACGGCTTCGCCGTTCCGCCGCGCGCGGCGAGCTCGCGTTCGGAACGCCCCGCCGCCGTTTTTCGTCTGATATAATCGAAAAAGGGCGTCGCCCGCAGACAGAAAAAGACCGTCGCCGCCAACAAAAAGGAAAACACGACGAACGCGCCCGCTGCGGACAGTAATTTCCGGAAGGGAAATACGATCAGCGCGAACAGAAAGCCGCCCCCCGTCGAAGTAGAGACGCCGCCCTCTCCCGCGCGGTAACATGCGGAAAGATAGCTGCCGTAAGAACCGTCGGCATATTGCAGACTCGTAGCGAGATGTACGATCAGAAAGACGCTGCCGACGAGGGCGCATCCGATCGCGATCCATTTTCCGGGAATCAACTTCTTGCCGAACACCATGACCGAAGCGGCGTAGATGAGCAACGCCAGCACGGGATAGGTCAGATACCCGAAACAGCCGAGCAGAAAGGCGGTGATCGCGACGCCGACTTCTCCGAACAAAAGAGAGCGCGTGACGGCGATCAAAAGAGCGAGCGCGCCGAACAACAACAGCGTCATTCCCGCCGTCTCCTTTGTAAGAAGCGAGCGTTTCTCCTGATTCTCCTGATTTTCTCCGCGTCCAAGCCCGTTCAAAGCACGTCCTCCGTTTTATCGCTGTTTTCTCAAAGTACAGTATAACATTTTCACGCGAAATTTTCAACGAAATTACGCATGTTTCAGAAAAGAAAATTTTCTTTCCCCGACCGTTCCCAAAAAGAAAAGTCCCCCTCTTCCGAAAAAGAGAGGGCGCACACGAACGCGCTTACGCCATGTTTTCAAGAATGAGTTTATCCGCGACGAGCGCGATAAATTCGCTGTTCGTCGGTTTTTCCGTGCCGATATAGACGCGCGCGCCGAAAATCGCATTGACCGCTTCGATTCTGCCGCGGTTCCACGCGACCTCGATGGCGTGTCTGATCGCGCGTTCGACTTTGCTTGCCGTCGTCTCGAATTTCTCTCCGATCTTCGGATAGAGCCCCTTCGTAACGTTATTGATGATATGCGGATCTTCCACCGCCATTTTGATTCCCTCGCGCAGATAATTGTATCCTTTGATATGCGGCGGAATCCCGATCGAAATGAAGATATTGCTGATGCGTTCGTCCAGAGATCCGGCGCGACGGCGTTCTTCCCGCACGGGCGCGCCTTCCGCGAGTTGCCCTACGCGCTCCGCTACGACCGCCGCGGATACGGGTTTCATCAGATAATACTTCGCGCCGAGCGCGATCGCCCGATTGATGATCTTATCGTCCGCAAAATTTCCCATCACGACGAATTCCGCCTTGACGCCCGCCGCGCGCGCCCGTTCCAGAACGGTGAATCCGTCGAGATTTTTCAGAAATAGACTCATGACGACGACGGTTGGCTGACAACGCTCCATGAGTCCGAGCCCCTCTTCTCCGTCCGCGGTCACGCCGCACACGGCGCATCCTTCCGCTTCTCCGAGCCTCGTCCGCAATTCCTCGGCAAAGGCTTCATTTCCTTCCAAAATAAGAATTTTCAACTGTTTCATATTGACCTCTCACAAATAAGTGCATCTATTATAAGACGAAATTTTGTAATTGTAAAGAATTTTTTGTAAAAATATCATTTATTTTTTTACAAAATTATTGGATTTTTGTAAATGAATGTCGAATAACGGAAAGAAGACGGGAGGGGTCGCAGAGCGGGAGAAGA
>CAMGEK010000025.1 GCA_946055105.1 uncultured Clostridia bacterium | reverse complement strand
ATCATTTCTGATATCTTGAATTTTCTTTGCCTTACGTACTTGGTTTTTCTCTCTCTCCGCCTCTTTTATGAGCCGGCAAGAGCTAAAAACTTCGTCTTTGCTATGCAGTTGTCAATCTTCGGGGTTCCTGCAAAAGCAGGGCTTTTTCCGAGAAAAAGCAAGCTGTCGCAATTGACAGCTTTTACATATTAGCACTTCTCAACCGTTAAGTCAAGCATTTTTCAAAAAAAATTTTGACTTTTTTATGGAAATTTTCAGGAAATTTTTCCAAACTCCGGCTGCGGCGAAAAAACGCCCTCTCCGCCTTCCGACTTTCCCTTTTCCGACAAAAAGGAAGGAGCCCGCGCGCGAGCCCCTTTCTGCGTCAACCGCAACCCGAACAGGTTTTGCAGTTGCCCGAACATTTTTTTACCGTTTTTCCCGTAGCGGAGAACATCTCCCCCGAATAATCCCGCTCCGCAGAACTTCCGCAGGCGGGGCACGAAACCGGACGATCGTACCTTTTGACCAACTCTTCAAACTTCTTCCCGCAGGAAGGACAGACGTATTGTAAAAGCGGCATCAGTTTCCCCTCCGCCTCTTCCGAGTCTGTCGCGGCGTCCTGATGCGAATGGAATTGGTCGCGCGGATGAGGAAATACGAACAGACCGCCGTGACGATCACAGAAATCGCCAGAACGATCCAGAATCCGCCCGCCAGATTTTCAAACGGCACCTTTACGTTCATTCCCCACAAGCTCGCGACAAGCGTCGGGATCGTAATGATGATGGTGATGACCGTCAGAAGTTTCATGACGATATTCACGTTGTTGGAGATGACGGAAGCGTAGGCGTCCATGGTGCCGGAGAGAATGTCGCGGTAGATGGTACACATTTCCATCGCCTGACGCGTCTCGATGACCATATCGTCGAACAAATCCTTGTAATCCTCGTTTTCCGACACGACGGGAATCTTTCCCATGCGGTTGTAGACGTTCAGGTTCGCGCTCAGAGACGTGGAGAAATAGACGAGCGAATTTTCAAGTTCAAGCAGTTGAATCAACTCTTTATTCTTCATGGAACGGTGCAGTTCCGCCTGAACGCGGAGCGATTTTTTATCGATCTGGCGAAGTCCCGAAAGAAACTTCTTCGCGTTACCCATCATGAAATTGAGCAGGAAGAACACGGGCTTTTCCGTCTCCACTCCGATACGGTTGGAGATAAAGTCTCCCAGAACGGGATTTCCGCGCAGAGAGACGGTCACCACGCATCGGCTGTTATAGATGAGCGCCATAGGGATCGTCTCGTAGGCGTCGCCGTCCTCGGTGTCCCGCATGATCGGGGTATCGACGAGGATGAGCGTGTTGCCGTCGTCGCGTTCAAACCGCGCCGTCTCCTCTTCGTCGAGCGCGGCTTTGAGCATTTCCTCCGGAACGCCCGTGAGCGTGCAGACGTCCTCCACTTCGTCGTCGGTCGGATTGACGAGATCCACCCAGCAGCCGTTCTCGAACCCTTCGATGCGCGTCATGCGCTTATCTTCCGCTGTTTTGAAAAATTTAATCATAAGCATTTCCGCCTTTTTTGAAAAGTAATCGGCGTTTTGCGCCCTTTTCGGGCAACAAAAAACGCACGGGAATCCGCCGTGCGTTAAAAATGCCTTACATGAAATGCAGTCATTCCGCGTTTATACGCACGGGGTATCGAAATTGCATCGGTGATTTGGGACAGCGTCCATTCTGAACTCCTGAAAAAAATTTCGTATTCCTATTATAATTCCTAAAACGTTTTTTGGCAACTGTTTTTGCGAAAATTTTTTCCGCTCGGCGCAACTTCCCGTTCGGGCGTTCAGATGACGCACTTCCCGTTCAAAAAAGAATCGAACAATCCTTCCGCGCCCGATCCCGTACGGTAGAAACAGGAGATCAGATCTTCGGGAGCGGCGATACGGAAGCGGTATTTTTCCGCATACTCTTTCAAGCCCGAATAAAATCTCCTGTCTCCTATGGAAAGGCGCAGCCGATCGAAGAGCAGCATACTCTTATAATACGCAATATTGCCGTATTCATACTCTCCCGAAAACGCCGTCAACGGTCGGTTCATCGTCGTATCCGCCTCCCCGCACAACTGCGAACGGACGGAAAAAAACGTGCGGTAGGAACTCTCCGCGCGCGAGACGAGCTCCGCGCTCCGATATCCGTAAGACGGGTACGCTTCGAGAAACAGCGCCGCGGAATATTCGGCGAGTCCTTCGTCCATCCATGCGTGTTCAAACTGATTATTCCCCACCGCCGCATACCACCACTGGTGCGCGGTTTCGTGCGCGACGACGAGCGTCTTTTCCTGCGCGTCGCGCGAAATCATGGAAAACGCGGGATATTCCATACCTCCCGCACACAGATCGGTTTCCGCGACCGTATAGCGCGGATACGGGTACGCTCCGAACGTGCGAGAATAAAACGCAAGGCTCTCCGCCGCCGCCCGCACCGTCGTTTCGTCCGGATCGGAGCCGAACGCGACGACTTCGACCGAAACGTCGCCCGCCTGCGCCGTCCTGCTCCGCATGTCCTTTCCGCACACGAGCGCGACGTCGCGCACGTTCTCCGATACTATATGATACGTTGCGGTTCCGTTTTCTGCGACTCGTTCCCCCCTTCCTCCGAACGCCGCCGCATACTCCTCCGGCAGTCGGAAAAACAGCTCGTAATCGGCGCACGCGCTCACAAACGGATCGCCGTTGGCTGCGTAGACGTATTCCAGAAACCCCTCTCTTCCGTACGAACAGAGCACGGGATAGAAATGGGCGAAATTCACCGTATTCTCCCCCGCGCCCAGCCGATGATTGACGCGCGCGAGCGTCGTCGTAAAGCTCATTTCGAGCGTCGTGCGCTCTTCCGGATAGACGGGCGCGGTCAGCCCGACGGACAGAATATTGTCGTCCTCTCCGCAGACGGCGTATTCCGCCGCCCCCTCCACGCCTGCGATTTCGATGTTTCCGTAACTCTCCCCGTCGTAATATGCTGCCGGCTCGTACAGTTCCGAGACGGGACGGTACTTTGCCCCCTCCCGATAGGCGTTGGGATAGAGTTCGAATTTCAGCTCGTTCAGAGCGTTGTCCGTATCGTTATAAAAATCCAGCGTCATGCGCGCGGACAGCGTGCGCGTTTCGGGCGAATAATCCAGATACATGACGTAGCGGCTCCGCTCCGTATGCTCCGCGCACGCCGCAATCGGAACGAGCCCCGCAATCAACAATGCCGCCGTCGTGTAAGCCATGAGTTTCCGCATAATCCCGACCTCCCGAAGATTCCGACAGCTTATTGTATGCCCGTCCGCGCGAATTATTCCCCGCCCCGTCGGACGAACGCATCAATCCGCGTCGGAAACGATCGATCGAGAGCGCTTCTCCCTGCGCCCGACGCGGCGTTCGGCGGCGCGCTCTTTCCCTTATAACGTCCGTTTCCGTAACAACGCGAAACGCCCCCGAAAGCAACGTGGCTTTCGGGGGCGTTTCAAACCGGATTGGCGCGTTATTTTTATTTTTCGCTCAGCGTCAGGTAGGCGGAAGGATCCACGTTCACGCCGTCCACAAACACTTCGAGATGGAGATGCGGTCCCTCTTTGTATTCTTTCCCCGTTGCGGCGGCGACCGTCGCGATGGTCGCGCCCTTTGCCACGACGTCTCCGACTTTGAGCCCGTTCACGGGATTCACGTAACGGTACGCCGTAAACAGACCGTCTCCGTGATCGAGCACGACGCTCGTCCCCGTCGTCTCGTCCGTCGAAACGGACAGCACCGTTCCCTTCGCCATCGCCGCCACGCTCGTTCCTTCCGCGGCGGAGACGTCCACGCCCTCGTGATCGTAAAACCAGTTGAGCGTCACGTTCTGATAAAATCCGAATCCGTTACTGACCGTAAGGTCGGATACGGGATTGCAGAAAAACGCGTCGCCGCCGGACGGCTGATCGGGTTCCGAGGGGTTGCTCGGTTCGACGGGTCCCGTAGGATCGGTCGGCTGTGCGGGCGACGAGGGTCCGACGTCCGCGATCTCGTTTCCTCCGCCCGTCACGAAATACACCGTCAGCACGATCGCGGCGGTCAGAAGCAGCGCGCTCACCGCCAGAATCGCATAATAGAGCGGTTTCCGCTTGTTCGTTGTCTTTTCTTTCATAGTTCTCCTCCGAATTTTCGTTTTCTATGTAGATGATTGACAGCGCCGACGTTTTTTATACCGCTCCCGCCGTATTTTTCCCCTTCCGATCAATACCCGCCGAAAATGATCGGCGTTCCGACGACCGTCTCCTCGCGCCCCGCCGCGACGTGCAGATTGACGCAAACGCCGTTCAACGCGATCCCGTCGCCGAGAAAGGGCGAATACAGATAATAGTTCGTCACGCCCCCGACCGTTTCCGTAAAGAGCAGTTTCGCGTCGAAGCGTTCCGCGATCTCCGCATACCGCTGTCCCGAATAGCGCACGCTCTCGCCCGCCGTAAGCTCCGTCAGCTTATAAGCGAACGGAGCTTCGCTCGTCTCGCGCCGCGCCGAGGAAGAAGCGCCCGCATAAAACGCATACTCCTCCCCGCGCGGAAAACAGGGAAGCGCGTCGAGCGCAAGCGCCGAGAGCGCGCAGGAAATACTTCCCGCAACGGCAATCATATCGCAAAACGCGCGCTTCCACCCGATTTTTCGCATAAAAAATCCCTCCGAACGTTGTCGGAAGGATTATTGACCGTTTTCGATCGGTTAAACGTGTTTTATTCCCATTCCAGCGGTTCTCCGCCGAGAATATGAATATGCAGATGCGGAACGGTCTGTCCCGCGTTCGCGCCCTGATTGACGACGAGGCGGTATCCGTCTGAAAGTCCGAGTTCGGTTTGAAGCGCCGCGATTTTCTTCAACATTCTCCCGACGAGCGCGGCGCGCCCGTCGTCCATTTCGCTCAGAGACGCGAAATGCTCTTTCGGCACGCAGAGCAGGTGGATCTTCGCCTTCGGTTCGATATCCCGAAAGATATACGTCTCCTCGTCCTCGTACACTTTCGCGGAAGGGATCTCTCCCGCAATGATTTTACAGAAAAGACAGTTTTCCATATTTATAATACCTCCAAAATTTCGGCGTGCAAGCCGTCTTTTTCACGATTGCCGAGTCGCACCCGACACAGCGCTCCCTCTTCCCCGCGCTCCGCATAGACGCGGATATAATTTTCGGTGTATCCGCCGTCCGATTCAAACAGCGCAACCGCCTCCCGCCCTGTAAAACGGGAGAGATACCTCTCCTCCGCCGCCCTTGCCGCCGCACCGAGTTCCGCCGCGCGCGCCCGTTTGACGTCGACGGGCAAATCCTTCATCTTCGCGGCGGGCGTGCCTTCCCGCGCGGAGAAGGGGAAAACGTGAACGTGCGCAAACGCCGCCTCTTCGACGATCTTCAAGGACTGTTGAAAATCCGCATCCGTCTCCGTCGGAAACCCGACGATCACGTCCGTCGTGATCGCCGCGTCGGGAAACGCCCGATAGAGCAGCGCGCACTTTTCGAGATACTCCTCCCGCGTGTATCGGCGGTTCATCTTTTTCAGAACCGCGTCCGAGCCGCTTTGAAGAGACAGATGAAAATGCGGAACGACGTTGCCCGCTTCTTTCAGAGCGGAAAGAAAGCGTTCGTCGATGATCCCCGCTTCGAGCGAACCGAGACGGACGCGCGACGGCACGTCTTTGAGCGCGAGAAGCAGTCCGCAAAGGTCGGTATCGCCGTCGCGGTAGGACGACACGTCGATTCCCGTGAGAACGATTTCCTTCGCACCGCAATTTTGCGCTTCCCGCACGACGGAATCGAGCCCTCGGCTGCGCGATCTTCCGCGCAAATGCGGAATCAGACAGTACGAACAGAACCGGTTACAGCCGTCCTGAATGCGCAGGAACGCCCGCGTGCGCGTACGCTTTGGCTCGGGCAGTTCGCAAAACGCGCCCTCTTCCCCGTCGGGAAAGTTTCCGCTCTCCCGCAACAGAGCGAGTACCCGATCTTTTTTTCGCGCCCCCGTCACCAGCGTCACGCCCTCTTTTTCCGTAAAGGATTCGGGACGGTTCTGCGAAGCGCAGCCGCACACGACGATCTTCGCGTTCCGATTGAATTTCCGCATGCGCGCCACCGCCTGACGGCTCTTTTTTTCCGCTTCGGCAGTCACCGCGCAGGTATTGATGACGTAAAGATCGGCAAAGGACGGCTCTTCCGTCGTCTCGTATCCCATCTCTTCCAGACCGCGCATGAGCGATTCGCTCTCCACCTCGTTCATTTTGCATCCGAGAGTAAAAACGCACGCCTTCATCCGAGTTCCCCCGCGACGAACATCGCGACGGAGAGAAACGCGATCGCCGCCGTCTCCGCGCGCAGAATGCGTTTCCCGAGGCTCACCCCTCTGAATCCGAGCTCCCGCGCCAGCTCGTACTCCTCCCGCGAAAATCCGCCTTCGCTCCCCACTACGAGCGCAAACGAGCCTTTCGACGCCGCGATCCCCTCGCCGCTCTCCAAAAATTCGCACGCGAACAGACGGTTGTCGTATCCGTCTGCGGAACGCAACGCCGATTCGAGATCGCAAAAGTATTTCACCTCGGGCACGGTTGCCCGCAGGCACTGTTTCGCAGCCTCGTGCGCCACGCGGTTGAGCCGTTCGAGTTTGTTTTCGTTCATATACGCCGAACAGTAGCGCGAAGAGAACACGCCGATCCTGCGGGCGCCGAGCTCCGTCGCTTTCTGCACGACGAGTTCCGTCTTATCCCCTTTGAGCGCGCCGATCAGAAGATACGCGTCCGTTTTCGGATCTTTATCGGAAACGCTGCGATTGAGAACGTGCGCGATCATGCGCCCCTTTTCGACGCGGGAAATCAGCGCCGCGTATTCCGCGCCGCTCCCGTCGAACAACGTCACTTCGTCTCCCTCGGCGAGGCGCAAAGCGTTCTTCGCGTGACGGAATTCGTCGCCGCTGAGTACCGTCTCCTCCGTGATATTCGGAATAAAAAACCGTTTCGGTGCGGACATGTCCCCTCCTTATTCGCGTTCCGTCAGGCGTGTTCTTTCAGAACGAGCGCGTACCATTCGCCCTTCTTCCGTTCGCGGATCACTTCCATGCCCACCTTTCCGTACGCCTCTCTGACGAGCGGAAGGCGGCTTTCGATGATTCCGCTCAGAATGAGCGCGCCGCCCTTTTGCAGGCTCGCGGGAATGGACGGCGCAAGCAACGCGAGCACTTCCGCCGTGATATTCGCCAGAACGATTTCGCCTTTGACGGTCGCGTTGTCCAGAAGATTCGCGTGCGCGACGACCGCCCTGTCGCTTACCCCGTTGAGCGCGCAGTTGTGCTTCGCGCTCTCCACGGCGACGTAGTCGAGATCGGTCAGATACGCCTTCTTCGCGCCGAGTTTCAAAGCGGAAATTCCCAGAATCCCGCTTCCGCAACCGACGTCGACGACGGTCGAGTCGGGCAGAAGGTAGTCCTGCATCAATTCCACGCACATCGAAGTCGTTTCGTGTTCGCCCGTTCCGAACGCCATGTTCGAGTCGAGCAGGACGATCTCCTCGTCGGGTTGTTTTTCATAGGCGATCCATTCGGGCACCACGACGATTCTGCCGAGACGAATGGGACGGAAATGCTTTTTCCAGACGTCGATCCAATCGTCCCCTTCGATCTCGCGCTTCACCTCTTCCAGCGTTCCGAAATCGATCTCTCCGTTGCTCCGCGTCTTGGTCGCATAGAGATCCGCCATGATTTTCGCGATCTCCCGTTCCGCGATTTCGGCGGAAAGATAACATTTCACGAGCACGTCCGTACGCGGCGCGCCCGTAAGGGACTCGTCCATATAATCCCAGAATACGCTCGTATCGCGCTGTAAAGCGATCACGTCGTTCACGTCGCAGACGGTAACGCCGTAGGCGGTGTAGTTCCACATGACGTCGGCGACGAGCTCGCTTCCCTCCGTCGTCGTATGTACGGTTAATTCGATAAACTTCATATCCCTATTATAAAATTTTACCGCGCGATTGTCAAGAGAATGCGTCCGTCCGATTTCCCTTTCCGCTCCTTTCCGTTATTTTCCGACGCTCGCCGAGCGTGCCGAACGCCCGATAACGTTTCCGCTCCCCGAAAAATTTCGGGGAGCGGGAAAAACGTTCGCGTTTATTTTTTATAAGGATCTTTTCCGTAAAGCGCGGAAACGTTATCCGCATACTTTTTCGCCTTATCGTACTGTTTGACGTCGAAGTTCGCGTTAAATTCCTCGAACAGTTTTTTCTGATCTTTCGTCAGTTTCGCGGGCACTTCCACGAACACGCGGAGATACATGTTTCCCGTTCCGTTCCGCGTCTTTAATCCCTTGCCGCGGATCGTGAACGTCGTTCCGGACTGCGTTCCTTCGGGGATCGTATAATCGAACGTATCGTCGACGTCGGGAACTTTGACCGTGCCGCCGAGCGCCGCCGTTGCGAACGGTATGGGCAGATCGACGTAGAGATCCATATTTTTCCGCTGAAAAATTTTATGCGGTTCGACGCGGAACACGACGATGAGATCGCCGGGCGCGCCGCCCTCCGCGCTCGCCTGACCGTAACCGCGCTTTTTCATGTAGGAATTCGTATCGACGCCGGCGGGAATGTTCAGAGTGACCTTCGTCTCCTTGCGCTGATAGCCCTTTCCCTTGCAGTCGGGGCATTTATCCGTGACGATCCTGCCCGTTCCGCCGCAATCCGGACACGCGCCGACGCGCACCGTGCGCCCGAACATGGTGTCCTGCGTAAAACGAACCTGCCCCTTTCCGCCGCATTTGGAACAGGTGCGGAAAGAATTTCCGTTCTTCGCGCCCGTACCGTTACAGGTCGGACAAGGTTCGTTGCGCATATAGGAAATTTCCTTGACGCATCCTTTCGCCGCGTCGAGGAAAGAAAGCGTCATCTCCCGTTGAATATCCTCGCCCGTCGTATCGCGCTGAACGGAAGCGGAACCGCCGAATCCCTGAAAGATACTGTCGAAAATATCCCCGAATCCGCCGAAGCCGCCGAAACCGCCCGCGCCGCCTGCGCCGAAGCCGCCCATGCCCGGGTGTTCCTGTTCGTAATCGTACGCCGCGCGCTTCTGTTTGTCGGAGAGAACCTCGTTCGCCTCGTTGATTTCCTTGAATTTTTCCGCCGCGAGCTTATCGCCGGGGTGAAGATCGGGGTGATACTGCTTGACGAGCTTTTTATAAGCCGCCTTGATCTCCTCCTCCGTCGCGGTCTTGCTCACGCCGAGAATTTCGTAATAATTTTTCTTTTCCGTTGCCATAAACCGTTACCGAATCGAAACCGTGGTTTCGTCCTCTCGAATGCCCCTTCGGCAAGGGCGGAAACGCCCGCCGCGCTCCGAAAGAGCCTTCTTAATAAGCCGAAAAACCGCGCGCGGTTTTGCCGTTCAGCGGTTTTTCGATCTGTTTCAAAGTTACGCGCCGTTTACTGATGGAATTCCGTATCGTCGCCGTCCGCGCCGGGAGCACCCTGCGCGCCCGCCGCGCCCGCCGCCTGTTGATACATCTTCGCCATAACGGGCTGTACCGCGTTGACTAACGTATCGTACGCCGCCTTGATCCGCTCGTCGTCGTCCGATTCCAGCTCTTTCTTCGCCTCGTCGATCGCCGCCTGCAACGTCGATTTATCCTCGTCGGAGAGTTTGTCTCCCGCGTCTTTCATCGTCTGTTCCACAGAGAAGATCATGCCGTCGAGCTTGTTCTTATTCTCCACTTTCTGCTTTCTCTGCTTATCCTCTTCGGCGTACTGCTCCGCTTCCTTGACCGCCTTGTTGATTTCGTCCTCGGAAAGATTGGTGGAAGAGGTGATCGTAATATCCGTGCTCTTGCCCGTACCGAGATCCTTCGCCTCGACGTGCACGATTCCGTTCGCGTCGACGTCGAACGTGACTTCGATCTGCGGAATTCCGCGGGGTGCGGGAGCGATGCCCGTCAGCATGAATCTGCCCATCGTCTTGTTGTCGCGGCAGAACTCGCGTTCGCCCTGCAAAATGTGAATCTCCACGCTCGTCTGATTGTCCGCCGCCGTCGAGAATACCTGACTCTTCTTGACGGGAATGGTCGTGTTTCTGTCGATGAGACGGGTGAACACGCCGCCGAGCGTTTCGATCCCGAGGGAAAGCGGCATGACGTCAAGCAGAAGCACGTCTTTGACTTCGCCCGTCAGGACGCCGCCCTGAATCGCCGCGCCGACCGCCACGCATTCGTCGGGGTTGATGCCCTTGAACGGCTCTTTCCCCGTCAGCTGTTTGACTTTCGCGACGACCGCGGGGATACGCGTCGAACCGCCGACCAGAATGACTTTGTCGATGTCGTTATAGGAAAGCCCCGCGTCTTTCATCGCAAGGCGCATAGGTTCCGCCGTCTTTTCGACGAGATCCGCCGTCAGCGCGTCGAATTTCTGGCGCGTCAGCTCGATTTCGAGGTGCGCGGGACCCGCTTCCGTCATGGAAATGAAGGGCAAAGAGATCGAAGTGGAGTTCATGCCGGAAAGTTCGATCTTCGCCTTTTCCGCCGCCTCTTTGAGTCTCTGCATCGCCATTTTGTCCTTGGACAGATCGACGCCGTGGCTCTTTTTGAACTCTTCCACCATGTAATCCATGATCTTCTTATCGAAGTCGTCGCCGCCGAGCATGTTATTGCCGTTCGTCGCGAGCACTTCGAACACGCCGTCGGAAATTTCGAGAATGGAGACGTCGAACGTACCGCCGCCGAGGTCGTAAATCATGACCTTGCTGTTCTCCTTGTCCTTATCGAGTCCGTAGGAAAGCGCCGCCGCCGTGGGCTCGTTGATGATACGCAACACGTTCAAGCCCGCGATTTTGCCCGCGTCTTTCGTCGCCTGACGCTGCGCGTCGGTGAAGTAAGCGGGGCAGGTGATGACCGCGTCCGTCACTTTCGTTCCGAGATAGGATTCCGCGTCCGCTTTCAGCTTGCTGAGAATCATCGCGGAGATCTCCTGCGGGGAATAGTTCTTATCGTCGATCTTGACCTTATAATCCGATCCCATGTGACGCTTGATGGAAATCACCGTCTTGTCGGGATTGGCGACCGCCTGACGCTTTGCCACCTGTCCGACCACGCGCGATCCGTCCTTCTGGAACGCGACGACCGAAGGAGTCGTGCGGGCGCCCTCCGCATTCGCGATGACGACGGGCTCGCCGCCCTCCATGACCGCGACGCACGAGTTTGTTGTTCCCAAATCGATACCGATTACCTTAGACATACTATTTTCTCTCCTTAAAAGTTTGTTTTTTATTTCGTTACGACAACCTGCGCGAACCGCAGCACCTTGCCGTTTTGTTCATAGCCTTTGAGATAGACCTGCTTGACGATCCCGCTCGCCTCTCCCTCTTCGGGATCGACCGCCATGATCGCTTCGCACTTTTCCGCGCTGAACTCCTCTCCGAGCGGATCGATCAGCACGATCTTTTCCTCTTCGAGCACCTTGCGGAAACTCTTCATGACCATCTCGATTCCCTGTTTCGTCTGATCGTCCGAACAGCTTGCAAGCGCACGTTCGAGATTGTCCGCAACGGGGAAGAGCTTGGAGACCACGTCCGCTCTACCCTCGGCGTACGCCTGCGAGCGGGTGAATTGCGTGCGCTTGCGGTAATTTTCGTATTCCGCCGTCACCGCGTACCATTTGCGCTTCATATCCTCCGCTTCCGCTTTCAGACGCTCCGTCTCGGACGGCTGCGTCCGTTCTTCGGCGCGCTCCGCGCTTTCCGCTTCGTCCGTCGCTTCCGCTCCCGACGCCTCTTCCGTTTTTGCCTCTTCCGTCTCCGAAGAGGTCGGCTCTACCGCTTCGTCCTCTTCGGGAAGACGCAGTTCTTCCGCGTCCGTTTTCTCTTTTTCGTTCGACATTTATATACCACCGTTTTCCGTTTTTTATCGCGTTTTTCGTAATTTTTTCATAGCGACGCGAAAAAATTTTTCTCCCTTCGCGTTCCGCCCGCCGTTCACAATCACTTCTAATATAATGCAAACTCGGCTCGCTTAAACGCGGAACCGCAAAAAAATCGGTTTTTTTGCAAAAAAATTTTTCTTTTCGTCTTTACAAACCCGATTTTTTATATTAGAATAAGAATACGTCACGATCGGCGGTTGATCGGAATCGTTATTTTTTGCGGAATCGCGAGAAAAATTCAAGAAAGAAAAGCCTTTTTGCAATCTGCGGTCAAAACGCGCCGCATATCGCAGAATTCTTCCTTCAAAAATCAACCGAGGGTTGCGACGGATCCGAAAATAAAAGAAAAGGAGTTCTGTATGAAAGAGAGAGTCGAATTGAGAACGGGGCGGAACGGCGCGGTCTCCGTCAGCGTGATAGCGGGGCACTTCGCCACGAAACATTCGCATATCAATTACTGCGTCGATATGACGCGCGTCAAATCGGAGTTGAAAATGGCGCGGGAGGCCGCGCGTATGTTCTCCGAAAGCTGGTGCAATACGCCCGTCGACACCATCATCACGCTCGAACGCATGAAGATGGTCGGCTCTTTCCTCGCGCGCGATCTTTCCAATTCCGGCATCAACGTCAATCACGATATTGCCGTCATTACGCCCGAGATCACGGACGATAAAATGCTCCTGCGCGACAATTTTCTGCCCTACGTCAAACATCAACGCGTGCTTCTTCTGACCGCTTCCGCTTCGACGGGTATGACGGTCGCCTCCGCGATCGAGGGAATCCGTTACTACGGGGGCGAACCCGTCGGCGCGACGACCATCTTCGGCGCGGCGTTCCATAACGCGGACGTTCCGCTCGTGAAGCTGTTCGGCGTGGAAGACATTCCCGATTACGCCTCCTATGCGCCCGTCGAATGTCCGCTCTGCAAAAAAGGCGTCAAAGTCGACGCCGTCGTCAATTCCTACGGTTACAGCAAGATCGTCTGAGCAAGTATAGCCGCCCGCGCGGCTCTGTATCAGAACGGACGATCCGAATGCAAAACGCCCCCGCGGCATCGCGGAGGCGTTTTTTCTGCCCCGCGGCGCGCGGGAGCGTTTTTATCCCTCGACGCGCCCATTACCGCTCTTCCAACAGGGATTTTCTATGATATAAATTATATTTCTGAACGCATAAATCAAAACCACGGGTTGTCCCCGTGGTGTTTCATCATCTGTATCGCTTATTCTTCAAAATCATTAAAATAATCTTGATCAAAAAACTCCGATAAAGTGATCCCTGCGCCTTGACAAAAGGCTTTTATCGTAGAGACCTTAGAGCATTTTGTTCTTCCTTTCATCAAATCATATATCGCAGACGGTGATTTCCCACCGTTCAACGTTGCTTCGCATATATTGATATTTTTTTCTTTACAGATTTCTTCAATCCTTTTCATGATTGCATCGTTTATGTTCATATCGCCGCCTTCGTGGAACTCCTTAACGTTATTCCACGAAATATGATATGAATTCTCAAATTTTTTATCTCGTGGAGTTCCACGAAATTGACTTCGTTTCCTCTTCGTGGAATCCCATGAATAACGCGAAATTTTTTGACAGAAAGCCGCGCAAACCCGCTCCGACCGTGCTATAATCTTCTTGCGACGGGTAAGAGGTGAATATGTCTGTATTACCGTACCTGAACGCGTTCCGTCTCTACAAGGCGGACGTGCTGTTACTCGCATTCGCGGTGACGTTCGTCACCTCGCTGCTCAAAAAAACGGCGATGAAAAACTGTCCGAAAAAAACGTACCTGTTTCTGCCGTTCGGCGTGGGATTATTGCTGTACGCCGCATACGCCGTCCTCGTCACGCGGAGTTTTCTCCCGCTGACGCAAGACGCGCTCTCGACGGTGGAGAGCGGATTTGCCTGCGGTTGCGCGGCTACGCTCTATTATCTCGCTTACGAACAGTTTTTCCGCGCGAAAAAGGCGCAAAGTCCTCTTCTTCCCCTTCTCGAAGGCTTCGTCGACGAGGAAAAGCGGGAAGAAGCCGCCAATCGCCTGTCGGAGGAAAGCAAATCCGTTCCCGACGAAGAACTCCTGCGATTCGTTTCCGACACGCTCGCGGAATACGCCGCGGAGAACGCCTCGGAAGCGGAACTTTCCGCCGCCGCGCAAACGATCGCGGAGCTGTTAAGACAGCTCCGCGATACGAATTAACCGTTTTCCGTACCCGCAAGGGTACGGTTTTTTTCTTTGATAAGCCGTCCGACTCCGTTCAACGTTCCGCTCTGATCGATTGCAGAACGGAATCGGGCGCCTGTTCGTAGCGGAGGAAGGTTTCGCTGAACCGTCCTCTTCCCTGCGTCATCGAACGGAGCGAGGTGGCGTAGGCGAGCAATTCCGCCTGCGGCGCTTCCGCGGAAATCACCTGCATATCGTCCTGCGCTTCCATGCCCACGACGCGCCCCCGCCGCTTGTTCAGATCGCCCAGAACGTCGCCGAGGTACTGTTCCGGAACGGCGATTTTCAGGCGGGAAACGGGCTCCAACAACACGGGAGAGGCGTTTTTGATTCCCTCTTTGAACGCCAGATCCGCCGCCGCCTTAAAGGCGGCTTCCGAGGAGTCTACGTCGTGATAGCTTCCGTCGTACAGCACCGCGCGCAGATTGATCGCGGGATAGCCCGCGAGAACGCCGTGCGGCAGACATTCCCGAATCCCCTTTTCCACGGCGGGAATATATTGCTTGGGCACCGCGCCGCCGACGACCTCCTCCGCAAACTCGAAGTCGCTCTCGCACGGCTCGAACCGTATCTTACAGTGCCCGTACTGTCCGTGTCCGCCCGTCTGTTTCTTATATTTTCCCTCCGCCGTCGAAACGGCGCGAATCGTCTCGCGATAGGCGATCTTCGGCGTGCGAAGTTCCGCCTCCGCGCCGAATTTCGTCTTTAATTTTTTACACACGACGTCGAGATGAACCTCGCCCTGCCCGCCGATGAGCGTTTCGCCCGTCTCCGCGTTCTTGGTTACGGTAAAGCTCTTATCCTCTTCGGAAAGACGGGCAAGCCCCGCGAACACCTTCTCCTCCGTACCCTGCTTCGCGGCGTAAACCGCCCGATAGAGTACGGGCTTGGGGAAGAGAATGGGATCGAATTTTACGGGCGCGGCTTCATCGCAGAGCGTATCGCCCGTTCCCGTGTTCGTAAGCTTCGCCACCGCGCCGACGTCGCCCGCGCGCAATTCCCCGACCGCTTCCTGCTTCTTTCCGCGCACCGTGTACAGCGCGCCGACGCGCTCCTGCTCTCCCGTGTTCGCGTTCAGTACGGTCGTTCCCGCTCTCAGCATACCGCGGCATACGCGCAGATAGTTGAGTTTCCCCACAAAGGGATCGACGGACGTTTTGAACACCTGTGCGGCGAACGGTTTCTCCTCGTTGCACGAGATTCCCGTCACCTCGTCTTTGACGAGGTCGAGCGCGGGCAGTTCTTTCCGCTCCGCCGCCTGCGGAACGTACTTGACGATCTCGTTCATGAGATTGATGACGCCGCGATTCTGCAACGCGCTTCCCGCCATCACGGGCACGACGTTCATCGCGAAGATTCCTTTCCGGATTCCGTGAATCGTCTCCTCGCGCGTCAGCGCGCCCTCCGCGAAATATTTTTCAAGCAGAACGTCGTCGTTCTCCGCCGCCGTCTCCATGAGCGAAAATTGCATCGATTCGAGATCGGATTTCAACGACTCCGGAATCGGGATCTCCTCCGGGCCCACGTTGGTGAAACGGTACGCCTTATCGGTCAGAGCGTTCACGTATCCCGTCATCTTATTGCCGTCCATCACGGGGAGCTGAATGGGCGCGATCCTGCCGCGGTACTTCTCCTGAAACGCCGCAAGCGTCGCGGCGTAATCGGCGTTTTCCTTATCCATGCCGTTGATAAAAAGAATCGTCGGCTTTTTGAGTCTGAAACAGAGCGACAACGCCTTTTCCGCGCCGACCGTCACCGCGCCGTTCGCGCCGGTTACGACGAGCGCCGCGCCGCACGCGCGCATCGCCTCGTTACATTCGCCCTCGAAATCGTAAAAACCGGGCACGTCGAGCAGATTGAGTTTGGTCTCTTTCCAGACCGTATTCGCCACCGACAGCGAAACGGACATCTTCCGCGCAATTTCCTGATCGTCGAAATCGGACACCGTGTTGCCCTGCGCGACGTTCCCCATGCGTTCGATCGAACCGCCGTTGAATAAAATCGCCTCGCACAGCGTGGTCTTGCCCTCGCCGCTGTGCCCGATGATCGCTACGTTCCGAATATTTTTTGCCGAAAAACTCATAAATATTTCCCCTTACCGTTACAAATTTATTTCATTATACTGCGTTTTATGAAAAAATCAAGAGCAATCGGAAAATTTTTTCAATTTTTCTCTCACGGAAAGCGAAAAACGCTCCGACGGCGCATTCTCCGCCGCGGAGCGTTCTCTCCCGTTCCGTCCGATTATTCCCGTTCAAACGTAATCGTCCACGAATCGATCTTCATCAAAAAGCCCGATTCTTCCATTCTGACCGTCTGCAAACTTCCCGAAAGCGAAATATCCACGCATCTGTTATCCGAACGGTTGATCTCCCAGGTACCGCGCGCCACGTCGGTCACTTCGTTCGTGATCGTCAGTTTCAACGTGCCGTCGTCGTACAGCTCGATCGTCATGAAATCCTTTTCAAGCGTCTTGCCGTTGAATTCCTCCCCTGCATGCACGGTAAATACGATCCCGTTCAAAGCGTATTGCAGACAGGATAGACGGTAAACGCCCGCAAAACTCCCGCGCTTGGTAAACGTCACCGTATATTTGTCCATCTTAAAGGTAAACCGATCCCATTCCATGTTCACGGTCTGCGTCACGCCGCCTGCGGAGATCTCCACTTTTTTTCCGACGACGATCTTCCATCTCCCCTCGGACGCGTCGCTTACGCCCTCTCCCGACGTTATCGTAAGCCGCGCCGTTCCGTCCTCTCTCAGCCAGAGAACCACAAAATCTTCCGTTAAAATCACGTCGTCGAGCCGTTCGCCCGTATTGATCGTGACGACCTCGTTGTTTTCCGCATATTGGAGACGGGAAAGCTGATACACGCCCGCGACCGACTCCTCGGTCTTCCCGCAAGCAGATGCCGGAAATAAGAACAGCAAACACGTCAACAATGCCGCACAGATCGTAATTTTTTTCATCCGCCTCGTTACGCTCCCGTTTTTCTTTCTATCCTATCACGAGTGAAAGGGTTTGGCAACCGATTCCGCGAATTTTTTTCATACTTTTTCGGTAAATTTCATCTATGCGCGTAAACGCATATGCCGTTATCGGCATACCATGTCCGAATACTATTCCCATGCCTCTGCAAACAGATGCCGTTATCGGCATACCATGCCCGAATACTATTCCCATGTGTCTGTAAACAGATGCCGTTCGGGGCATCTATTCCGCCGCATCAACGATCTACGCGTCGTCCGATCTGTTTCTTCTTACTTTCGCGCGCACGCTTTCGAAAATAAATATATGCGAAGGTATTAAAAAATCATGCAATCGCGCTTGACATTTCGAAAAAAAAAGGTATAATAATATAAAGTTTGTTTGAAACGGAACGAACGCAAAACTGTATGCGATAAAAACCGAGAACTTCGCAAATCATCTTGTCGCTGTGGCTGGATAGGCAGACGCTCGTCGCGGAAAACTCCGCTTCAAACCATTTGAGCAAACTCAAACGGCAAAAGCGCTCCGTTCCCGCTCCTCTTTCCGCAAAATCTTTGCAAGCAAATCTTTTGCGGAAGCCCTAAGAGGTAAGCTCTTGCTTGTTTTATCCAGGAAAAAACGTTAAAAATCGAATAAAAAAGCGCTTGCCCGAGTGGTGGAATAGGCAGACGCAAGGGACTTAAAATTTTTGGCAGAAAGAAACTAACACTTTTTCTGACATAAAAACTGAAAACTTCACAAAAACACTCGCCCGAATGGTGGAATAGGCAGACGCAAGGGACTTAAAATCCCTCGAACGAGAGTTCGTGCCGGTTCAAGTCCGGCTTCGGGCACCAAGTCAGTATAATCCGAACCAAATACTTGTAACGGGTGAGTGGTTCGGATTTACTTTTATGCTTAAATAACTTTACGGCGGGAATATTCGTTCCTGCCGTTTTTTTGTGCTTCGGAAAAAAATTGTCAGACATACAAGATTTTTGAACATAAACTATCGACTTTTGCTAGTTTATATGATAAAATTAAATCTCAAACACAAACATATGTTTAGATTCTGTTTCGCGTGGGTATATATATTTAGGGATAGTTCTCTTAATTCGGCTTGCGGTAGTATGTCAGGATTTGTATGCGTACGAACGCGCACTAATAAAGAGAAGTCTCTTCCCGTTGACCCGAAGTCGTTTTACAGTAAGGGAAACAAAAACGGCTTTCGTCGGGTTTTATTGTCGTAAAGTTATTACGGCAGAGTAGATTTTTGACAACCGGAGTTATTCGTGAAAGCATTTTGTGAAAAAGACGGATAGCGTTGACGGTCTATTTTATCGTACAATTTTTCAGGAGAGAAATCCCTTAAATTAACATTTTAACTTAATCGAATGGCTAACCACCATAGAGCAAGCAGAATTTGCTAAATAGGGTTAAAGTCGGTGAAACGTTAAGAGTTTTAGCGGCTTTTTTCGCGTTTTTTTCGGCTGTTATCCCCACTCCATTTCGTGGCGTGGAAACAGATAAAATAAT
>CAMGEK010000024.1 GCA_946055105.1 uncultured Clostridia bacterium | reverse complement strand
CGCTTCTTCGGGAATCTTAAAAGACTGACTGACCGCGGAGAAAGTTGTGGGAATCGGTTTTTGGACACGAGTTCGATTCTCGTCGGCTCCACCAAGAAAAAAGCGCTTGTTTTTGCAAGCGCTTTTTTCTATCCAAACCGCAGGTTTGGTATGCAATCACGCTTCAGCGTGTATATCATCGTCGAAGGCGTATATCATCAACCGAAAGCATATTGTTTCCTGCGTTTCAAGTCGGCGATAATAGCGCAGCTTTTTCGTATGTTAAAGACATAACGCAAAAAAACGCAGGATCTTAATCTTGCGTTTTTTTTGTCGTTTCATTGCGCTTTTCCGTTCGTTCAGAATTGTAGATTCCGTTCTTTGATTCTCCTGATGTGACAGTAAATATTAATCCGCTTGATATGCAACGGTTGCAGAGCGATTCTCAATTTCATGCGTTTGCAAAAATACTCCTTTACGACGGATAAAAACCCCAACCGAAAACGCAGAGAAAATTCAAAAAACCTGCTTTCCCTAAACCGCAATAAAACCTGTTTCACGAACGCAGAACTGCAATTTTCAGGAACTCGATCGAAGTTGCGCCGATCTCTTTACCCATAACGATCGGCCGTCTCTTCCTTTTTTCAAAGACCGCAACGTCCGATCCGCTCGCCGCAACGAACAAAAAGGCGTTCGCGCAAGATCGCGCGAACGCCTTTTTGTTCCTCTTATAATATGCAAAACTCCGCTCGCGCAACGAACCGCCGTTCCGTAAGAGCGCCGAACGGAACGCGGGCGTTTTCGCCGCCGCTCGCCTACGCTTACTCTTCGATCTCCCGATATTTCATAGGGTAGAGTTCTTTTGCGGTCCATTTCACGCCTTTGAGAAGCCGTCCTCTTGTATTCGTAGCCTCAATGGGAACGTCCTCGGTTGAAAGTTCGGTCATCGTTCCGTCCTCTTTCACGACGGCGAGATAATAGGGCACGGTCACATAGTCGGCGAAGAGGATTTCTTCGCCGCCCTTCAACGACGCGATCTGCACGCCCTTCCGATAACGGGGAAGCGAATCGATCTGCGCCGCGATCACGCGCTTAAACCGCCCGCCCGATACCGCGACCACGATTTCGCCCTCGCCGTCGATCTGGGAGGCGAACAGCACCTCGTCGTTCTCTTTCAGGTTGATACCTTTCACGCCGCCCGCGACTCTGCCCTGCGCGGGCACGTCGTCCTTTTTCGCGTTCAGACACATTCCTCCCCGCGTCACGAAGAACACGGTCACGCCTTCGTCGTCCGCGTCGGGCTGGACGGTCAGAAGGGTATCGCCGTCGTTCAGCCGAATCGCCTGATACGCCTGCTTGGCGATGAAATATTCGCTCCGCGCCGTCTTTTTGATCATTCCGAGACGGGTGATGAACAACAGATTCTCTTCGCCCTTTTCCTCGTCGAGCCGAAGCAGAGATACGGGCTTTTCCCCTCGCGCCGCCTGTCCGTTCAGGTCCGCGAGTTCGTATCCGTCGTCCGACATCCGACGCATGCAGTCCTGCGGGTAGAGCTTATAACAATTCCCCTTATCGGTAAACGCAAGCGCGGGCTCGTCCGAATTCATGTGAATTTCCTGAACGGCAATCGAATGTTTCCGACTCCGCTCTCCGATCGCTTTATTCGCCTGCGCGAAATTCTTCTCCGTCACGCACTTGATTTTTCCGTCCGCGGTGAGCAAGAGTACGCTCGGAACGCCCGGAGCGCGCACGTCCGCGCGCTCCGCGAACGCCTCCTCTTCACCCCGGATCAGAATCGAACGCCTCGGCCGCCCGTATTTTTTCTTGATTTCCGTGAGTTCGGTTTTGACCACGTCGAGTTGCAGCCGCGTGCTGTTGACGATCGCCGTCAGTTTTTCGATGAGCGCGCGCAGTTCTTTCAACTCCTCTTCGAGTTTATAAACTTCGAGTTTCGTAAGCCGCGCGAGGCGTAAATCGAGAATCGCCTGCGCCTGCTTTTCGGAGAGGTCGAACCGCTTGCGCAACTTCTCGCGCGCGTCCGCGACCGATTCCGCCTTTTTGATGATCGCCACCACTTCGTCGATATTGCGCACCGCGACGATCAGTCCTTCGAGAATATGACAGCGCTCCTTCGCCTGATTCAGATCGAACTTCGTCCGTCGGAGCACGACTTCCCGCTGATAATTGACGTAATACCGCACGATATCCAGAAGTCCCATCGTCTGCGGTTTTCCGTTCGCGATCGCAACCATATTGATGCCGAACGAAACGGACAGATCGCTGTATTTATAGAGCGCGCGCAGAATTTTATCCACGTCCGCGTCTTTCCGGATTTCCACGACCGCGCGCATTCCGTTGCGGTCGGATTCGTCGCAGACCTTCGTGACGGCGGCAAACTCGTCTTTTTTCTCCTCGCGCAATTCCGCGATGCGGCGCAGAAGATTGGATTTGTTCACCTGATAGGGAAGCTCGCTGATGACGATGTTCTTCTTTTCCCCTTCCCCTTCCTCCACGCGGATTTTCGCCCTGATGGTGATTTTTCCTCTGCCCGTCCGATACGCCTGTTCGATCTCGTTCGCCACGATATATCCGCCCGTCGGAAAATCGGGAGCGGGAATATAGCGCATCAGTTCTTCCGTTTTGAGATTGCGGTTATCGATGTACGCGATCACGCCGTCGATACATTCGCTGAGGTTGTGCGGCGGAATGTTCGTCGCCAGCCCGACCGCAATGCCCGAAGCGCCGTTTACGAGCAAATTCGGGAATCTTCCGGGGAGCATGTCCGGCTCTTTCAGCGAATCGTCGAAGTTGAGCGAAAAAGAAACCGTTTCTTTGTCCAGATCGCGCAACAGTTCAAGCGCGAGCGGTTCCAAGCGCGCTTCGGTATAACGCATCGCCGCGGCGGGATCTCCGTCTACAGAGCCGAAATTCCCGTGTCCGTTGACGAGCGTCATGCCCATATTGAAATCCTGCGCCATGCGCACCATGGCGTCGTAAACGGAGCTGTCGCCGTGCGGATGGTATTTACCCATACAGTCGCCGACGATACGAGCCGACTTTTTATGCGGCTTGTCGGGCAGAAGCCCCATCTCGTACATGGTGTACAAAATTCTGCGCTGTACGGGTTTGAGCCCGTCTTCGACGCGCGGCAACGCGCGATCGAGAATGACAAACTCTGCGTACGGAAGCATGGAATCGGGCAATACTTTTTCAAGAGGCGTGACGAACAGATTTCCCGTCGGTTGCGGCGCCGCCGCGTCATTCTTTTTCATCGGTTTCCTCCTTGCGCGCTTTCGTCCTCGTCAGGAACGCGTCTTCCTTGTTGAAATTCGCGCGCTGACGTAAAAATTCCTTCCGTCCGTCCACGTTGTCGCCCATCAGCTTCACGATCATTTCCTCCGCTATGGTCGCGTCCTCGATCGTCACTTGAATGAGATTGCGCGTCTGCGGATCCATCGTCGTCTTCCAGAGCTGTTCCGCGCTCATTTCGCCGAGCCCCTTATACCGTTGAACGAGATACCCTCTGCCCACTTTTTCGATCTTGCGGGAGAGTTCCTCGTCGTCGTAGGCGTATTCTTCGGCGCCGCCGTTCTGCTTATAGACCTTATACAGCGGCGGCATGCCGATATAGACGTGTCCCTCCTGAACGAGCGGACGCATGTACCGGAAAAAGAAGGTGAGCAGGATACAGCGGATATGAAACCCGTCCTGATCGGCGTCCGACAGAATGATGACTTTATGATAATTGAGTTTATCGAGATTGAAGTCGTTCCCTATGCCCGCGCCGAGAGCGGAAATCAGCGTTCGGATTTCTTCGTTTGCGAGCACCTGATCGATCCGCTTTTTTTCGACGTTGAGCGGCTTTCCGCGCAAGGGGAGAATGGATTGGTACTGCCGCACGCGCGCCTGTTTCGCCGTGCCGCCCGCCGAATCCCCTTCGACGATGAACAGCTCGTTCAGTTCCGCCTTGCGTCCCGAACAGGCGGCGAGTTTGCCCACAAGTTGCAGCGAATCGATGCTGTTCTTCGCGCGCGCCGTATCTTTCGCCTGCCGCGCCGCGATCCGCACCTTCGCCGCGCCCTGCGCCTTTTTGATCATCTCCTCGAACGTCTTTTTATATCCCTGCAACGCGGACAGCTTTTTCAACCCTTCCACCACGCAGCTCTCCACGGGAGAGCGCGCTTCGGGGTTTCCGAGTTTGGTCTTTGTCTGCCCTTCAAACTGAACGTTCTTCATCTTGACGGACAGCACCGCCGTCAAGCCCTCGCGGAAATCGTCGCCGAGGAAATTCGCCTCCTTTTCTTTGAGCAATTTATTCTCGCGGGCATAGTCGTTCAGAACGCGCGTCAATCCCGCGCGGAATCCCATTTCGTGAAATCCCCCCTCGGGCGTAGGAATATTGTTCACGAAAGAGAACAGACTCTCCGTAAAATCCCCCGTATGCTGAATGGCAAACTCGACTAAAATCCCGTCTTTCTCCGCCGTATAATAGAGCGGATTCGCGTACAGTTTATTCTTCCCTTGATTCAGATACGCCGCAAAATCGGATATCCCGCCTTCATAACAGAATTCCGTATGGTACGGTCCCGTCGCGCCCTCGAGATCGAGCTGAACGGCGCCCTCGCTCTCCGAGGCCTCGTTCGCCGTCACCCGTTCGTCGGTCAGCGTGATGCGAACGCCCTTATTGAGAAACGCCAGCTCGCGCAATCGGTTGGAGACCACGGACAGCTGAAACTCGGTCGAAGTGAACACGCCGTCGTCGGGCATGAAACGGACGAACGTGCCGTGTTTTTTCGTCTTGACGCCCGTATCTTTCAACGGCGCGACGGGAATCCCCGATTCGTGCTTTTTCTTCTTTTCATCGTAATAGGAACGGAATTGCATTTCGTACGTCGTTCCGTTCTGATAAATCGTCGCTTTCAGCCATTTGGACAGCGCGTTGGTAACGGAAGCGCCCACGCCGTGCAATCCGCCCGAATACGAATAGTTGTGTTCGTCGAATTTCCCGCCCGCGTGAAGTTTGGTGAATACCACCTGAACGCCCGAAACCTTGGTCTTGGGGTGAATATCCGTCGGAATCCCGCGCCCGTTGTCCTCCACGGAGGCAGATCCGTCTTTATAGAGCACGACGTCGATCCGATCGGCATAGCCGTTCGCCGCCTCGTCGATCGCGTTGTCGACGATCTCCCATAAAATATGATGCAACCCCTTTTGCCCCGTCGAACCGATATACATTCCCGGACGCAGACGTACCGCGTCTAACCCTTCGAGAATGGTAATATCCTTCGCGCCGTATTGCTTTTCTCCCATAGATACCTCATTTGCGTACAGAATACAACTGTATTATACCACATATTGTGGTCAAGCGCAAACGATTTTTTCTGATTTTTGCGCCTTGCCGCGCAGACAAAGAAATCGCCCGACGGAATCCCGTGCGCGGAATAAAAAGAAGTCCGACGAATCATTTCTCACCGAAAAAGAGAAATCAGACAAATTCCGCGCGAGGGACAAAAAGAAGTCCGACGGACGTTCGTCCGTCGGACTTGAAATTTTCTGAAACGGAAATCAGAAATCGACTTCCGTATCGTAGTAGCAGCATTTCAGCAATTCTTCCATTTCCGCAACGGAAGGACGGCGAGGGTTAGAGCCCGTGCAGGCGTCTCCGATCGCATTCACCGCAATGTCGTGCAGTCTTTCGAGGAATACTTTTTCGGGCACGAATCCCTGTTCGCAGGGATAGCTGTCCGCGCCGTAATTCTTGATGCAGTGCGGGATATTCAGATCGTCGTTCATCTTTCTGAGATAAGCGATGAGCGCTCTGACCTTTTCCGAATCGCTGGCGCTCTTATTGCAGATTCCCATCGAATCCGCAATGACGCCGTAACGTCTTCTTGCCGTCAGATTCTTCGCGTTGAACGCGATGACTTTGGGCAGATACATTGCGTTCGCCGCGCCGTGAATGATATGCGCGCCGTAATCCGCAAACGCCGCGCCCGTCTTGTGCGCCATGGAGTGAACGATACCGAGGAGCGCGTTGGAGAACGCCATTCCCGCAAGGCATTGCGCGTTGTGCATGCTGTCCCGCTTCTTCATATCTCCGTTGTAAGAATCGACCAGATCGTTCTGAATCATTTTGATCGCGAAGATCGCAAGCGGATCGGTGTAGTCGCTGTTCGCGGTGGAGACGTACGCTTCGACCGCCTGCGTCATTCAGTCCATACCAGTATGAGCGACGAGATTTTTGGGCATCGTCTCCGCAAGGTCGGGATCGACGATCGCCACGTCGGGCGTAATTTCGAAGTCCGCGATGGGATATTTGATTCCCTTCTGATAATCGGTAATGATCGAGAACGCGGTGACTTCGGTCGCCGTACCGGAGGTCGAAGAGATCGCGCAGAATTTCGCTTTATTGCGAAGGGGAGGAATTCCGAATACCTTGCACATTTTTTCAAAGGTGATCTTGGGATATTCGTATTTGATCCACATGGCTTTCGCCGCGTCGATGGGAGAGCCGCCGCCCATTGCGACGATCCAGTCGGGCTGGAATTTCAACATCGCGTCCGCGCCCTTCATGACCGTTTCGACGGAAGGATCGGGTTCGATTCCCTCAAAAATCTCCACTTCCATACCCGCTTCTTTGAGGTATTCCACCGCTCTGTCGAGGAAGCCGAACTTCTTCATCGAACCCCCGCCGACGCAAATCATCGCTCTCTTGCCCTTGAAGGACTTCAACGCCTCCAAAGCGCCTTTCCCATGATATAAATCTCTGGGTAACGTAAATCTTGCCATTAAACTTTCCTCCTGTTAAATTCCCTCGGATTCGCCCCTTTCGCGGCCTCCCGAAGTCCGTAACCATTATAATATGAAAAACCGATTCCGTCAATACCCGATTTTGATTTTTTTACTATTTTTTCATAGAAATTCCGCCGCGCTTCCGCGCGGCGGATCATTCTTTCTACCGTCCGTCTTATTCCCACTCGATGGTTGCGGGCGGTTTGCTCGTGATATCGTAAACGATTCTGTTGGCGTGCTTCACCTCGTTCGTGATGCGGTTGGATATTTTTTCCAAGACGTCGAAGGGAATCCGCGCCCAATCCGCGGTCATCGCGTCCACGCTCGTCACCGCACGGAGCGCGATCACGTTTTCGTACGTTCTGAAATCCCCCTGCACGCCGACCGTCTTGCTGTTGGTAATCACCGCAAAATATTGCCAGATCTCCCGATTCAAGCCCGCCTTGGCGATCTCTTCGCGGAAGATGTAGTCGGCGTCGCGCAGCGTTTCCAACTTTTCGCGCGTGACTTCGCCCATGATCCGGATGGCAAGTCCGGGGCCGGGGAACGGCTGCCTCTGAACGACGTTGTCGGGCAAACCCAATTCCGTGCCCACCCGCCGCACTTCGTCTTTGAACAGGTCGCGGAGCGGCTCGACGATCTCTTTGAAATCGACGACGGAGGGGAGCCCTCCGACGTTGTGATGGCTCTTGATCACCGCGCTCTTGCCCTTACCGCTCTCGATCACGTCGGGATAGATCGTGCCCTGTACGAGAAAGTCGACCGCGCCGACCTTCTTCGCTTCGATCTCGAACACCTTGATAAATTCCGCGCCGATGATCTTCCGCTTCCGTTCGGGTTCGGACACGCCCTCCAATTTACTCAGGAAGCGCTCGCCCGCGTCCGCTTTGATCAGGTTCATGCCGAGATTGTCGCGGAATACGGACATGACCTCCTCCGCTTCGTATTTGCGGAGCAGACCGTGATCGACGAATACGCAGGTCAGTTGATTGCCGACCGCCTTATGCACCAGCGTCGCCGCGACTGCCGAATCCACCCCGCCCGACATGGCGCAAAGGACCTTTTTATCGCCGATTTTTTCTTTGAGTTTCGCCACCTGTTCCGCGACGAAATTCGCCATCGTCCAATCCCCCCGCGCGCCGCACACCCGATAGAGGAAGTTTTCGAGCATCTTGTTGCCGTATTCCGAATGGACGACTTCGGGGTGGAACTGAATCCCGTAGATCTTTTTCGCCTCGCTCCCGTAAACGGTGACGGGACAACTCTCCGTCGTCGCGAGCACGTCGAACCCCTCGGGCACTTCCGTCACGTGATCGGTATGGCTCATCCAGCACACGCTCTTTTCCGGGATTCCCTCCGAGATCGGACTTTTCTTGCGGAATGCAAATTCACGTTTTCCGTATTCGCTCGTCGCGGCGTGCTCCACTCTTCCGCCGAGCGTGTACGCGATCAACTGACAGCCGTAGCAGATGCCGAGCACGGGAATTCCCAGCCCGAAGAGTTCCTTCGGAACGTGGGGGGAATTTTCGTCGTAGACGCTGTTCGGTCCGCCCGTGAAAATAATCCCGATGGGATCGTAGGCCTTGATTTCTTCCACCGTCATATCGCACGGTTTCAGATCGCAATAGACGTTCAGATCTCTCACGCGGCGGGCGATCAGTTGATTGTACTGTCCGCCGAAATCGAGTACGAGTACCTTTTCGTGTTTCATGTTTCCTCCGTATGATGTACATTCATTGAAAAACGCCCCGAAAGGGCGTTTTCGTCAATTCCTTGAAGAATAGTTGGGCGCTTCCTTGCTGATCGATATATCGTGGGGGTGACTTTCGAGAAGCCCCGCGTTGGTGATGCGCACGAATTCGGAATTCTTCCGCAGTTCTTCGATATTGTGCTTTCCGCAATAGCCCATGCCCGAACGGATTCCGCCCTTCATCTGGAATATGATCTCGGACACGCTGCCGCGGAACGGCACTCTGCCTTCGACGCCTTCGGGAACGAATTTCTTCGCGTCCTCCTGAAAATAACGGTCTTTTGAGCCCGCCGCCATTGCGGACAGCGAACCCATGCCCCGATAGACTTTGAAACTTCTGCCCTGATAGAGTTCCACCTCTCCCGGGCTCTCCGCCGTTCCCGCAAGCATGGATCCGATCATGACCGCGCTTCCGCCTGCGGCGAGCGCTTTGACAATATCGCCCGAATACTTGATTCCGCCGTCCGCAATCACGCGCTTTCCGAGTTTATCCGCCTCTTCCGCGCAATCCATGACCGCGGTGAGCTGCGGAACGCCGATTCCCGCGACCACGCGCGTCGTGCAGATGGAACCGGGTCCGATTCCCACTTTTACGACGTCCGCGCCCGCTTCGATGAGCGCGCGCGTCGCCGCCGCCGTCGCAACGTTTCCCGCGATGAGCGGAACGCGGGGATACTTCGCCTTGATCGCCGCGACCTTTTCCAGCACGCCCTTGCTGTGACCGTGCGCCGTATCGATCGCGATCACGTCGACTTTCGCCTCGACGAGCGCCGCGATTCTGTCCATCGTATTCGCCGCCGTGCCGACCGCCGCGCCGACGAGCAGTCTGCCGTTTTTATCGCGCGCGGAATTGGGATACTGAATGGACTTTTCGATGTCCTTGATCGTAATCAGACCTTTGAGATACCCCTCGTCGTCCACGATGGGAAGCTTTTCGATGCGGTGCTTTCCGAGAATTTTCTGCGCGTCCGCAAGAGACGTGCCCACGGGCGCCGTGACGAGATTTTCCTTCGTCATGACGTTTTCGATCGGTTGGTCGTAATTCGTCTCGAAACGGAGATCGCGGTTGGTCAGGATTCCGACGAGCTTTCCGTTCTTCGTGATGGGAACGCCGCTGATTCTGTACCGCTCCATGAGCGCGATCGCGTCTTTGACGAGATTCTGCGGTTCGAGGAAGAACGGATCGGTAATGACGCCGTGCTCCGAGCGTTTGACCTTATCCACCTGCGCCGCCTGCTCTTCGATCGTCATATTTTTGTGAATGATCCCGATCCCGCCCTCGCGCGCCATCGCGATCGCGAGACGGTTCTCCGTCACCGTGTCCATCGCCGCGGAAACGATGGGAATGTTCAACTTGATTTCGTCCGTCAGACAGGTACGCAGATCGACCTCGTTCGGCAATACGTCCGAAGCCTGCGGAATGAGCAGTACGTCGTCGAACGTCAAACCCTCTTTGATGATTTTACTCATTGGCAAAGTCCTCCAAAATTTGAATGAATTTTTTACAATCTTCGTTTTCGCGCGCCGCCGAAGCGGAAAGGCTGCGCGCGAATTCTGCGCAGAACTGCTTATCCTTGTTCTGCACGGCTTCGAGCGCCAACGCGACCGACGCGTTGTTCGCAGAAAACTCCGCGCCCGTTTTTCCGATCGCAAACGCCGACGCCTCTTCCGCGCGGCCGAGACGGTACAGCGCGCAGGCGTACCCGCCGTAGAGATATTGGTCGTATCCGCCCGAAACGGAAATTCCGCTTCCCGCGCTCTCCTGCGCCGAATTGTACTCCGAAAGATCGCCGTCGCGCGACGCGCAGATTTCCGCGAACGCGTCCTCTTTGAACAGCGCGTCCAGCCGTTCTATCGCCGCGTCGTCGCTTTTATGCGCGATCGCGATCTCGCACGCGTACGCAAGGCAGGAGAGATCGCCCGACTGAACGTAAACGTCGTAGGCGTACCGACCGCTCGCCGCCTCCATGCCGAACGCCGCCGTAAGCCGCATCATCGCGGCGGGCGAACACGCGGCGCTGATTCCGAAAAACAGACCGAGAAGGAGAATCGTCGCGCCCAGCGTAACCAATGCAGTTTTTACGACGAGCTTTTTCATCAGAATCTCCTTCGCTCCCGTTCGCGGTTCCGTTATTGTTCTATTCTATCATACGCGCAAAAAAAATGCAACCGAATCGGAGAAAAAAGTACTGTACGACTTTTTTCTTTCATACGATAACTTTATGAAACATGCGCTCAAATCGATTATCTTACTCGCGGCGTTTCTTCCCGCGCTCTCCGCGTGCGGAGAAGCCGACTATTCCTCCCGCATTTCCGAAGCGCGCAGCGACCTGTTCTGCGCGGAGACGGAAGAGTTTTCCGTCGTGTTATCCTGCGTTTCGCGGGAGTACCCCTACCTTGCGGACGGGATTCCGTGCGAACGGAGCATGACGATTGAGATCGTGCTCAACGACGCGCAGGGCGCGGACGGATACTCCGTCGCCGTAACGGGCGAAAACGGCTCGTTCGGAGGCGATATGACCTATCGGAACGTGCGGGACGACTTCTTCTATTCCTGCGGCGTGAAACAGTTCCCGCAGACCTCCGTCGTTTTGCGCGTGGAGTGGGAAGGCGGCTCGCGCGAGATCTCCGCGACTTCGGTGCGCAACGAACGTACGCTCTCCGTCGAAGAGGCGCTGAACGCCGCCGTCGCCGCCAAAAAGGACTACGTGACGGAAAACACCGCGGAGGGGGAGTTTGAAGGAGAATTTTACGTCCGTCTCCTTCGCCGCGACAAAAATTACTATTACGTCGGCATCATCGATAAAGCGGGCAGAACGCTCTCCCTGCTCCTCGACGCGGAAACGGGCGCGCTGCTCGCCGAACGGTTGCCCGAATAGCTTGACAGTTTTCTCCGAAGTGGTATAATATTGTCCGTAAAGACGTCTCGGCGGCGCGAAAGCTTTTTCGTCCGTTTCCGCTCCCGCCGAACCGCAAAGGAGGCAACGCTTGAAACCGCGCAAAAGAATAAGACGCATTCTCGGGAAAATCGCGTTCGGCTTTCTCGTCGCGCTGACGACCGTGACGACGACGCTCGCTCTGCTCGCTTCCTGCCTGCTCGTCGCGGATTGGCGAACGGAGGACTTCGCGCGCGTTCTCCCCTCCTATGCCCGCGCCGATCTTACGGAAACGCTCGCGAAAGAGACCTGGACGGACGAGGATTACGAATTCCTCTATTTACAGACGGGACTCGGCAGAGCGCCGCTGAACGCGCTCAGAAAGACGCCGACGATCATTCTCGACTTTCAGAACGCGCTCTTCTACGAGGGGGAGATCGATCATATCGAAGCCGCGCCCACGACTCCGCACGAGATATTCGTCGATTACGTCGCGCCGCTCGCCCCGCTCGAAGACGGAGACGTGCTCGTCACTTCCACCTGCCACACCTACGGTTGGAGAAACGGACATGCCGCCATCGTTTCCGACGCAAAAAACGAACGCATTCTGCAATCGGTCGCGCCCGGCTATCCCTCGCACGTCGAAAACGCGACTTGGTTCCGCACCTCTACGAACTTCATCGTGCTCCGTCTCAAAGACGTTTCCGCGGACGAACGGTCGCAGATCGGCCGCGCCGCCGAAAAGACGCTTTCGGGAATCCCCTATTCGCTGACGGTCGGAATTTTTTCCCCGAAAGATCAAGGTACTGCGCCGAAGGCGACGCATTGCAGTCATCTCGTCTGGCAGGCTTACAAAAACTTCGGCTACGACGTCGACTCGGACGGAGGACTGATCGTGACGGCGAACGACATCGCGCGCTCTCCGCTCTTCGAAGTCGTTCAGGTGTTCGGATTCGATCCCGTCAAACTCTGGTGACGACGCTCCGTCGCATTCCCGTCCTATCGCCCCCGCGTTTCGCCGTATCGAACCACGGACGCTCTCCGTCGCACTCCCGTTCGTCCGATTTTGCACGAACCGCGCGCGTTTCGTCTTGCAAATTCGCAAAAAGAGCCGATCGTTTCGGCTCTTTTCTCTTCAATTCATATATTCCGCCAGGATTTGGTTCTGAACGTACAGATATTCGTCCTTGATCCGCGTCGCGCCGTTCTCCTCTTCGAGATAGCGCGACGTTTTGCGGTATGCATCCCGAAAGTCCTCTTTCCAATCGCTCCCGAACGCTTTCCGGTATTCTTCCGCGTTCACCCCGTACACGGTGCGCATGGCGAGCATGACGAACTCGAATTTCGCGTCCTGCTCTTTCACGTCCTCGCTCTCGATGACGGGAAGAAATCCCGACAGCACGCATTTCATATACTCGTCAAGATCGAACGTGTTCGTGAACCGTTTTCCGCACATGAACGAGCTCGCGGATACGCCGAACCCGATATATTCCCCGCGCTTCCAATAATTGAGATTGTGTTTGCTCTCGAAGCCTTTCTTCGCGAAGTTGCTGACTTCGTACCGCGAAAAGCCCTTTTCTTTCAGGAGCGTCCGACCGTAATCGTAGAGCCGGGCGACTTCGTCGCCGTCGGGAAGTTCCCCGTTGAGATAATCGGTGTAGATCGGCGTACCGTCCTCGGGCGTGAGCGCGTACATGGAGATATGCTTCGCGCCGCTCTCCGCCGCGATTTCGATCGTCTTGCGCACGTCCTCTTTGCTCTGCCCTTTCAGTCCGAGCATGACGTCCGCGGAGAAGTTTTCCCCTTTCAGAAGCGACGCGCAGTACAGATAATCGCGCACGTTGTGGATTCTGCCGAGATTTTCAAGCTGACTGTCGATCGCCGTCTGCAACCCGACGGAAAAGCGGTTGACGCCCGCGCGTTTGTACACCGCGATCTTCTTTTCGCTCACCGTGCCCGGATTCATTTCTATGGTGATCTCCGGATTTTTGGAAAGACGGAGCCGCCGTTTGATCTGTTTCACCGCACCGTAAATATAGGTCGGATCGATGACGGACGGCGTTCCTCCGCCGAAATAGACGGTATCGAACGTGTACGAACCGAGCTGCTCGCCGCGAAGCTCGATCTCTTTATAGAGGCACGCCATGTACGCCTCGGCAAAGCTCAGCCGATCGGGAAAAGACGTAAAATCGCAATAGGTGCATTTGTGTTTACAGAACGGAATATGAAGATAGATGCCTGCCATGTCCTAATCCTCTTTGTTTTTCGTATCGGGAAGCGGCGCGTCCGAAGCGGATTTTAAGACGTATTTTTTAAGATCGACGAATCCGTCCGTCACCGTCACGCCCTCCGCGCGCAAAAGACGCGCCTGCGCCTCCGCCCCGCCGAATGCGAACGCGGGAGCGAGCCGCCCCTCGCGGTTGACGACGCGGTGACAGGGTATGACCACGGGTTGCGGATTGCGGTGAAGCGCCCGCCCCACCTGCCGCGACGCGCGCGGCGAGCCGATCGCGCGGGCGACCATGCCGTAGGTGACGACCTTCCCTTCCGGAACGCTTTTCAGATATTCGTAGACGCGCCGATCGAAAGTCATACCGTTCACCGCTTGTCCTTATTCGTTTTGAGAATTTCCATAAAGACTTCGCTCGGGACTTCGACGGAGCCGACCTGCCGCATGCGTTTCTTGCCCTCTTTCTGTTTTTCGAGCAGTTTTTTCTTGCGCGTAATGTCGCCGCCGTAACACTTCGCGAGCACGTCCTTTCTAACCGCCTTCACCGTCTCGCGCGCGATGACCTTTCCGCCCACCGCCGCCTGAATGGGAATTTCAAACAGTTGGCGCGGAATCGCGTCTTTCAGGTTCTCCGCAAGCGTTCTGCCCCGCTGATACGCCCTGTCCTCGTGCACGATCGTCGAAAGCGCGTCGCACACCTCCCCGTTCAGGAGAATATCCAGCTTGACGAGTTTGCTCCGCTCGTACCCGCAAAGCTCGTAGTCGAAGCTTGCGTATCCTTTGGTGCGCGATTTGAGCTCGTCGAAGAAATCGTACACGATTTCGTTGAGCGGCAGACGGTATTCCAGCTTCACGCGGTGCGCGTCCAGATAGGTCATATCCTTGAATACGCCGCGCTTGTCCTGACAGAGATCCATGATCGCGCCGAGATAGTCGGGCGGGGAATACACCTCCGCTTTGACGATGGGCTCTTCCATAAATTCGACGTCCGACGGAGCGGGCAGGTGGGACGGATTATCGACGTACAGTTCCGTTCCGTCCGTTTTATGGACGAGGTAGGATACGGACGGCGCCGTGGTGATGATGTCGAGATTGAATTCCCGTTCGATGCGTTCCTGAATGATCTCCATATGCAGAAGCCCGAGAAATCCGCAGCGAAACCCGAATCCGAGCGCCACGGAATTGTCCGGCTCGAAGATGAGCGCGGCGTCGTTCAGTTGCAGTTTCATGATCGCGTCGCGCAGATCGGAAAACTTGCTCCCGTCCAACGGATAGATTCCGCAGAACACGACGGGTTGTACTTTTTTATAGCCGGGAAGGGGCGCGGGCGCGGGACGTTCGGCGCCCGTCACGGTATCTCCGACGGCGACGTCCTGAATGGACTTGATCGAGGCGGCGATATACCCGACCTCTCCCGCGGAGAGCCGCCCTTTGGGTTGCAGACGGGGCGCGAACACGCCGACTTCCGTCACGTCGTACGTCTTGTCCGAAAGGAAAGTGCGGATTTTATCCCCGACGGTCACGCTGCCGTCCTTGATCCGGACGAAGAGAATCACGCCCTTGTAATTGTCGTAATAGCTGTCGAAAATGAGCGCGCGCAGAGGCGCTTCCGTATCGCCCTTGGGCGGCGGTACGCATTTCACGACCGCTTCCAGAATGTCGCGGATGTTCGTTCCCTCTTTCGCGGACACGCAAGGACAGTTTTCCGCGTCCAGCCCGATCACCTCTTCGATCTCCTTTTTCACCTCGTCCACGCGCGCGGACGGGAGATCGATCTTATTGATGACGGGAACGATTTCGAGATCGTTTTCGAGCGCGAGATAGACGTTTGCGAGCGTCTGCGCTTCGATTCCCTGCGACGCGTCCACGACGAGAAGCGCCCCTTCGCATGCCGCGAGCGAACGGCTGACTTCGTAAGTAAAATCGACGTGTCCGGGCGTGTCGATCAGATTGAAAACGTATTCGTTTCCGTCGTCCGCCGTATAGAACATTCTCACGGGCGTGAGTTTGATGGTGATGCCGCGCTCCCGTTCGATGTCCATGCTGTCGAGGAGCTGTTCTTCCATATCCCGTTGACTCACCTGCCCCGTGAGCTCCATGATCCGATCGGCGATCGTGCTCTTGCCGTGGTCGATATGCGCGATGATGCAGAAATTCCGCAAATGTTTGTCAGGTTGTGCCATGTGCTTTCTCCGTTTTCTATATTATAATCATTTTAGAAAATTTTGCAATCGTTCTTGCATTTATTTTCCGAATATGATACACTGTCGGCATGAACGATCTTTCTTTTTTATGCAACGTCCCGATCGCGCACCGCGGTCTGCACGGAAACGGGATCCCCGAAAACAGCCTGCGCGCGTTTGAAGCCGCCGTCGCGGCGGGGTACGCCGTCGAAACGGACGTCCGTCTCGCAAAAGACGGCGCGCTCGTGATCTTCCACGACGATACCCTGCTCCGCATGACGGGCGACGGGCGAAAGGTAATCGAACGCACGCTGAAAGAGCTCGGTGAACTGCGCCTCGACGGAACGGACGCGATTTTGTCCTTTCCCGAATTTCTGACCGCGCTGAACGGTCGCGCGCCGCTTCTGCTCGAAATCAAGGACGTGCCCGAAACGAACGCAAAGGAATACGTCGGAAAAATCGCCGCCGCGCTCGAAGGCTACGTCGGCGAATATGCCGTACAGAGCTTTCAACCCGCCTACGTGAAAGCGTTCAAAAAGCTCCGCCCCGATATTCCCTGCGGGATTCTGGCGACGGGAAGCGAGAAAAAGTCGGACTTCGGCGGCTCTCCGATCTGGAAACTGAAAGCGTACGCCGTCAGGCATATGAGCCTGAACTTTTGGATCAAGCCCGATTTTATCAGCTATCATTTCTCCGATCTGCCCACGCGCAAGACGGAAAAATTCCGAGGTCCGATCCTCGCCTGGACGGTTCGTTCCGAAAAAGAGGAGACGCGCGCACGCCTGTTCGCCGACAATATTATTTTTGAACGTTATCTGCCCGCTTTCCGGAACGGACGAACGGTTCGCGCGGAATCGGACGTCCGATCGGGCAATTTTCTTTTCCGGAAATAAGTCGCGACGAGCGTTTGACAAAATACGCGGGAAAGCGTATAATTGCATAAAAACGGTTACGAAGGTTTTTAACTATGCTTACGATCGAAAAAGTGAGAGACGCACAGGCGGTACTTTCGGATGCGATTTATAAAACGGAAGTCGTTTCCGCCAACCGTCTGACCGACGACTACGACGTCTATCTCAAAACGGAAAATCTGCAAAAAACGGGTTCGTTCAAAATTCGCGGCGCGTATTATAAGATCGCGCGGCTTTCTCCCGAAGAGAAAAAACGCGGCGTGATCGCCTGCTCGGCAGGCAACCATGCGCAGGGCGTTGCGCTCGCGGCGGCGAAAAACGGAATCCGCGCGCTCATCTGCCTGCCCGACGGCGCGCCCATCTCCAAGGTGGAAGCCACCCGCTCGTACGGAGCGGACATCTGTCTCGTCCCCGGCGTTTACGACGACGCCTACAACCGCGCGCGCAAGTTACAGCAGGATTTCGGCTATACCTTCATCCATCCCTTCGACGACGAGGACGTCATCGCGGGGCAGGGTACCATCGGTCTGGAAATTCTTTCCCAGATCCCCGACGTGGACGCGATCATCGTGCCCGTCGGCGGCGGCGGGCTGATTTCGGGCGTTGCGTTCGCCGTAAAATCGGTCAACCCGAACGTGCGCGTCTACGGCGTTCAGGCGGCGGGCGCGCCGAGCATGTTCAACTCCATTCGCGATCATAAGCGCGAAACGCTCTCTTCCGTCTCTACGATCGCCGACGGTATCGCCGTCAAGCAACCGGGAGAGAACACGTTCGCCTTCTGCGAAAAATACGTGGACGGAATCGTGACCGTCAACGACGACGAAATTTCCACCGCCATTCTCGCGCTCATCGAAAAACACAAAATGATCGCGGAGGGCGCGGGCGCAACGCCCCTTGCGGCGATTCTCGCGGGCAAACTTCCCGAACTCAAAGGCAAAAAAGTATGTTGCGTCGTCTCGGGCGGCAATATCGACGTGACCATTCTCAACCGCGTCATTCAGCGCGGATTACTCACCTCGGGCAGACAGTGCACGCTCAACATCGAACTGCTGGACAAACCCGGTCAGCTCCTCACCGTTTCGCAGATCATCGCGAACTGCGGCGGAAACGTGACGGGCGTACACCACGAGCACGCGAACGCCGGAAGCGCAGTCATCGGCTGTTTCCTGCGAATCGAGATCGAAACGCGCGATTTTGCCCAGATCGCGCGCATTAAAGAAGACCTGCAAAACGCGGGATTCAAGATTTGCTGAGCAAAACGCCGTCTCGGCGGCGGAATCATACGGCGGCGCAACGCGTCGCCTCAGGAGGTAATCATATGGAAATCGTACATACGCAAAACGCGCCCGCGGCAATCGGACCCTATTCGCAGGCAATCAAGGCGAACGGATTCGTCTTTACTTCGGGACAGATCGCGCTCGATCCCGCTACGGGAACGGTCGTTTCGGGCGGCATCGCCGAACAGACGGAGCGCGTCTGCAAAAATCTCAAAGCGGTGCTGGAAGCGGCGGGATCTTCGCTCGAAAAGGCGATCAAAACCACCTGTTTTCTCAGCGACATGAATGATTTTGCGGCGTTCAACGAAATTTACGGGAAATACTTTACGGGAAAGCCCGCCCGTTCCTGCGTGGCGGTTCGCACGCTTCCCAAGGGCGTGCTCGCGGAAGTCGAAGTCGTCGCGCTCGCATAACCGAACGTTACGGAAGGTCGGAGAAATTTCTTCGACCTTTTTTTCAGGTCTTTTTTCAAGTACCCGACGGCGTCCCTTCCGTCCGTTTCTCCCGCTCGCTCCGCAATATCGTTCCTCTGCTCCGCAATATCGTTCCCGCTCTCATTCCGTATCCCGCTCGCTCCGTGCCGTTTGCCGCTCATTCCTTGTCTTGATGCGTTTCCTCCCCCGTTTTCTCCGTATGCCCTCTCCCCGCCCGTCCGTGCTCGCTCCGTGCCGTTTGCCGCTCATTCCTTGTCTTGATGCGCTCCCGCCCCCGCGTTCTCTGTTCGCCCTCTCCTCGGCGCAGCGTCCCGTTGGGGCTGAGT
>CAMGEK010000023.1 GCA_946055105.1 uncultured Clostridia bacterium | reverse complement strand
GGGAGAAAAAATCGTCGGTCAACCCATGGAGGTAGGCGGAAAGGAATATCGCGTCACGCTCGTCAATCTCGGAAATCCGCATTGCGTGATCTTCTGCGACAAGGTGGACGACGTTCCCGTCGAAACGCTCGGTCCGGCGATCGAACACAGCCCGTATTTCCCGAGCCGTACGAACGTGGAGTTTATCCGCGTCGTCAACGAAACGACGGTGAAGATGCGCGTCTGGGAGCGCGGAAACGGCGAGACGTGGGCGTGCGGAACGGGCGCGGCGGCAGCGGCGGTCGCGTGCGTGCTCAACGGATTCTGTCCGAAAGACGGCGATATTACCGTCAAGGTCAAGGGCGGCGATCTGATCGTCCGCTACGCTTCGGACGGAACGGTAACGCTTACGGGGAACGTAGAAAAAATCTTTGAAGGAAGGGTAGAATTTTAATGCGGGACGCATTATACGAAGAGAGCGCCGTCTGTCAGAACAGCGCGTCGGAGAAGAGGAAATATACGATTTTTCACATAATCAGCATCGGCATGATCGTGGCGGCGGTCATATACGGAATGTTGTCGATCAACTTCGTGGCGTTTATTCTGGCGCAGGACGTAAGCGGGATCTCGAAGGTGATCAACTGCGTCGCGTGGTTTCTGCCGCTTCTCTCCTTTATCGGCTTTGCGATTCTGTTCTTTAAGCTCAAACGGCGCTATAACGTCAGCTTCGATTATCTCTTCGTGCAGGACGAACTGCGCATTTCCAAGGTATTCAACGAGAAAAAACGGAAATTTCAGATTACGTTGAAATGCGATCAGATTCTGAAAATCGGAATGTGCGAAAACGGTTCGTTCGAGCGTACCTGCGCGGGGATTCAGGGAAAACCCCGCGTCATGACCTCGAATACGGAGCCGGCGGAGGGCAAAATAATGATATACGTGCTCTATCCTTCCGCGGGCGGAAAGACGGTCTACGTGCTCGAATGTCGGAAACAGCTTTTAGAGTATCTCGTATTGGCGGCGGGAAGGAATAAATGGGAAGACAAATAATTTATCTGGACAATGCGGCGACCACCCGCCCCAACGCGCGAGCGACGGAGCGGGCGGGCGTCTTTCTGACGGAACGGTATTTCAACCCGTCCGCGCTGTATAGCGACGGGTTTTCAGTCGGCGTCGAGCTCAAAAAGGCGCGCGAATTTCTGCTTTCGCGCGTTGTGGATCCGACCGCGTACGATCTGACGTTCACTTCCTGCGGTACGGAAGCGGATAATCAGGCGGTGTTCTGTTGCGGCAAGCGCGGAAACGTCGTTACGACGGCGGGGGAGCACGCGGCGATTTACGCGAGCTGTACCGAGCTGAAAAACAGGGGCGTGGAACCGCGTTTCGTTCCCGTCCTTCCGGACGGCGGCGTGGATCCGGAAGCGCTTCTGCGGGCGGTGGACGAAAAGACTTCGCTCGTATCCGTCATTCACGTCAACAACGAAACGGGCGCAATCAATCCGATCGCTCAACTTGCGAAAAGAGTCAAGGAGAAGAACCCGCGCGCGCTCTTTCATGCGGACGGCGTTCAGGCGTACGGAAAAATTCCCGTCCGTCTGCCCAAAGAAGTGGATCTGTATTCGGTCAGCGCGCATAAAATCGGCGGATTGAAGGGAACGGGTGCGCTCATTCATAAAAAGGGCGTTCATCTTTCGCCCTATCTGTTCGGCGGCGGACAGGAAAACGGTTTGAGAAGCGGCACGGAGAACGTATTCGGCGTCATGACCTTCCGATATGCCGCGGAGGAGAAATTCGCGTCGCTCGATCGCGATTGCGAACGGATCGGCGAGTTGCGGGAAAGGCTCTTCTCGGGGCTTGACGGAAGGCTGTTCCGCCGCTTATCGCCGCAAAACGGCACGCCGTATATCCTCACCGTATCGGCAGAGGGCTTGCGCGGAGAAGTGTTGCAGCACATGCTCTCGGACGAGGGCTTGATCGTCGGAACGGGCAGCGCGTGTTCTTCACGGCATCGGTACAGTCGCGTGATGACGGCGTGCGGATATACGGAAAAGACGCTCGACGGCGTTTTAAGGCTGAGTTTTTCGCCCGAAACGACCTTGGAAGAGGTCGAAACGGCGGCAAAGATCCTCAACGAAACGGCGGCGCGGCTCAAACAAAAAACGGAGTAATATGGAAAAAGTAGTGATCATCCGCTATGCGGAAATACATCTGAAAGGCAAAAACCGCGGCTTTTTCGAGCGCGTGTTCACGGTCAACCTCGAACGCGCGATGCGCGGACTTCGGCACGAACTGCGCCGCACGAGCGGGCGGTATCTCGTGGAAAACTTCGACGCGGAAAGAATCGACGAGGTATGCGACCGCATTTCCCGCGTGTTCGGCGTACATTCCTATTCCGTCGGATACAAAGTTCAGAGCGGTCTCGACGAAATATACGCCGTCGCGAAAGAGGTCTGTCCCGCGGAGGGAACGTTCAAGGTGGAGACGCACCGCGCCGATAAAAAATTTCCGATGACCTCGATGGAGATCAACGCGGCGATCGGCGGACGGCTGCTCTCCGAACGGGCGGGATTAAAGGTGGACGTTCACCGTCCGAACGCATACGTCTACATCGACGTGCGGGAAAACGGCACGGCGCTCGTATTCGGCGAGTTTATGAAGGGACCGGGCGGCATGCCCGTCGGAACGGCGGGAAAGGGATTGCTCCTGATTTCGGGGGGGATCGATTCGCCCGTTGCGGGCTATCTCATGGCAAAGCGCGGCATGACGGTCGAATGCCTGCATTTTCACAGCTATCCTTATACGAACGAACAGGCGAAAGAGAAGGTCGTCGAATTGACGAAAATTCTGTCGCGCTATTCGGGAACGGCTGCACTCAGAACGGTGAGCGTGACGCACATTCAGGAGGAAATTCATAAACGCTGCGCGGAAGATCTCATGATCACGCTGTTGCGCAGATTCATGTATCGGATCGCCGAACGCGTGGCGAAGAAAATCGGCGGCGGATGCCTGATCACGGGCGAGAGTCTCGGTCAGGTCGCGAGCCAGACGATCGAGGGCATCACCTCGTCCAATTCGGTCGTGACGCTTCCCGTCCTGCGCCCGCTGATCGGATTCGACAAAGAGGAGATCATAACACGATCGGTTGCGATGGGCGCGTACGAAACTTCCGTCTTGCCGTTCGAGGATTGCTGTACGGTTTTTCTCCCCGAATTTCCCGCCATTAAACCCAAAATGAGCTATATTCTCGAAGAGGAGTCCAAACTTGACGTGGAGGGGCTGCTCGAAGAGGCGATGGGAACGATGAAAGTGATTCGGATCGGGGAAGAGAAGGGAACGTATTGAAGCCTGAAACAGACGGTAAGCGCAAAATTTGAATCGAACGAAAGCGCGAAGCGCGAATAAGCACAGAGACGCGAAAGAGCGAAATTTCAACCCGACAACAAAGCGCGGCGCACAAAAGCGCCGCGCTTGCAATTTAGTTCGATGCTTTTTGCATAGGCTCCGTTTCTCCTCCGTGACAGACGTACCGAGCGCGATAATTTGTCGTTATTCCGAAATCTCCGTTCCGCTTTGGGAGCGTTTTTTCTCATGACGGCTTTTATTCGTTCCACCAATCTTCGGGAGGGGGAGCGGTTTCGGATTCGACGCGCACGGCGGGAAGCGTGACGCTTTCTCCCTCCGCGTCTCTGTAAAAGGGGCAGACGGTATAGACGTAACTTTCTCCCGCAACGACGGAATTATCGACGATGCGTTCCCGATATTTTCCGCTATAAACAACGCTGACGATGCCGCGATTTTCCCGTTTTATTACATAATCATAGTACTTTGTCTGACATAGTACGATGCTGACGGCGCCGTTTGAAACGGAAATCGACGGTTTTTCGATGGTCGGGCGGGAAAAGCGCGTGCTGGTCGTCTGCGGCAGGGCGGACGATCGGAAGCGTTCCTTTACGGTAGCGACGGCGGGAGCGGCGGGATCGGCGCGGACGATGCGGCGATTCCGTTCGTATTCTTCGCGGTCGAGCGCGACTTCCTGCACGCCGGCGGAGCAGTCGGGCGGTTGCGGACTGCGGTCCGAGTACAGCGCGCGGTTGACGCGGAGCGCGACGTCCGCAGGCGCGCCGCCGCCCGTGGCGGAAACGGGCGAATTGTCCGCGTTTCCCAGCCAGACGGCGACGGTGTCGTCTGCGGTGTAGGAGATCGTATAGGCGTCCGTATTGCCGTTCGCGCCTCCCGCGGTTCCCGTCTTGGCGCAGATCGGGAAGGGAAGAGCGCGTAATTTTTTCGCCGTTCCCTCTTTGACCGCCGTGGAGAGCATATCGTTCACGAGCGCCGCGACGTCCTCGGAAAAGACGCGCGTCTCTTCGGGGCGGAAGCGGTAAATTTCTCTTCCGTCCGATTCCACGCGCGCGATCGTCGAAGAGGGACGGTAAATCCCGCCGCCCGCGAACGTCGCGTAGCCGTCGGCGAGAGCGGGGAGAGTAAAGCCGCGTTTCATGCCGCCGAGCGCGAGCGCGAGCGAGTAATCCTCGCGGTCGACGGGGAGGTTCATGCGGGCGAGGTAGGAGGCCGCGCGATCGCAGCCGAGCGAGTTGAGAATTTTTACGGCGGGCACGTTGACGCTGTGCGCGAGCGCATAGCGCGCGCTGACGTAGCCGTGAAATACGCCGCCGTAGTTGGAGGGGCGGTAACCGGAGAAGTCCGTCTCTTCGTCGAGAATGGGCGTGGCGGGAGAAATGAGATTTTCTTCGAGCGCGGGAGCGTAGACGAGCAGGGGTTTTATGACGGACGCGGGCAGACGGGCGGGCGTTCCCGCGGAAGCGGCGAGCGCTTTGACGCCGTGCGTGCGGTTGTCGCGGACGAGCGCGCAGAAATCGCTGTCCGCCTGCGTCTTTTCGAGCTCGCTTTGCAGGGCGGGATCGAGGAAGGTGTAAATTTTCAGTTCGCGGAAGTCCTCCGTTCCGGCGTCCGGGAAGAGTTCGGCGAAATCTTCCGAAACGCGGGTGAGATAGGCGCTTCCGCCCTCTCTTTCGCAGGGCGCGGAGGGGAGTTCCTCTCCGATCGCTTCGGCGTATTCGCGCTCGGTCAGAAATCCCTGCTCGCGCATGAGTCCGAGGACGAAATCGCGCCGCGCGCGGCATTTGTCCGCGTCTTTGAAGGGGGAATAGCGGTTGGGGGATTTGACGAGCGCGGCGAGCGTCGCGCTCTGCGCGGGCGAAAGCTCCGAGGCTTCTTTTCCGAAATAAAATTGCGCGGCGCGGGCGATTCCGAAACTGTCGTGCCCGAAATAGATGGAATTGAGGTAGAGTTCGAGGATTTCCCGTTTGTCGTATTGTTTTTCGAGCGCAAGGGTGAGTCGGATTTCCCGTAATTTCCGCGTCAGCGTTTTTTCTCCCGAAAGGTGCGTGTTTTTGACGAGCTGTTGGGAAATGGTGGACGCGCCCTCCTTGTAGGAAAAACTGACGAGGTTTTTGAACGCCGCTTTGATCATTCTTCCGAAGTTGACGCCGTGATGCGAATAAAAGCGTTTGTCCTCAACCGCCACGAAGGCGTTGGGGAGATAGTCCGGCATCTCTTCGAACGGAACGCAGCCCGCTCCGCCCGTCGGGAGTTCTCCGCCCGCCGCGTCGTACAGTTTCACGACGGAATCGGAGAGCGCGAGTTTTTCCGGTTGGAGGCGCACGTTCGCCGTGACGGCAAAAAACGTGCCGACGGCCGCGGCGAGCAGCAAAAGCGCGGTCAGCAAAACTACGGATAAAATTCGGATCGCTCGTTTCATCCGTTACAGTATCCGTAATCGGCAAAAAATTTTGCGCCGCGGCGCCTGTTTTGTTGAAAAATTTCGCGCGTTGTGGTAAAATAAAAAATCGGAGAAGTTTTATCGGAATTGTAACGGAGCGGAGAGCATGAACTATCATATCGTCACATACGGTTGCCAGATGAACGTGCACGAATCGGAAAAGATCGCCGGAATTTTGCGGGAAAAGGGATACGATAAAGAGACTTCCGCGGAGGAAGCGGACGTCATCGTATTCAATACCTGCTGCATCCGTGAAAACGCGGAAAATCACGCGTTCGGCAACATCGGCGCGCTGAAAAAACTCAAAAAACAGAAGAAAGACCTGATCGTCGCGGTCGGCGGTTGCATGGCGCAGGAGGCGGGCAAAGCGGAACTTCTGCGCAAAAAATTTCCCTTTATCGACGTCGTGTTCGGCACGCACAATCTGTCCTCGCTGGGAGAGCTCATCGATCGGAAACGTCGGAGCAAAAAAGCGGCGGTCGAAATTTTAGGCGAGCGCGGCGAGACGGAGGACGGCGTTGCGCCCGTGCGGACGAGCTATCCGAACGCGTGGGTGAACATCATGTACGGGTGCAACAATTTCTGTTCGTACTGCATCGTACCCTACGTGCGCGGCAGGGAACGGAGCAGGCGTGCGGAGGACGTGCTCGCCGAAGTGCGATCGTTGGTTCGGGAGGGGTATCGGGAAATCACGCTTCTGGGGCAGAACGTCAATTCCTACAACAGCGACGGAAACGGCGGAATGAGCTTTCCCGAATTGCTGGAAGCGGCGGCGTCCGTAGAGGGGCGGTTTCGTCTGCGGTTCATGACTTCGCATCCCAAGGACTTCACGGAAGAGGCGGCGCTCGTCATGAAACGCAACGAAAAGATCTGTCCGCAGCTGCATCTTCCCGCGCAATCGGGTTCCGACCGGATTCTGTCGCTCATGAACAGGCGGTATACGCGGGAAAAATATTTGTCGGAAATCGCGTTTCTGCGCAGACACATTCCCGATTGCGAAGTGACGACCGATCTCATCGTCGGTTTTCCGACGGAGACGGAGGAGGACTTCCAAGAGACGCTTTCGCTCGTCAAGGAGGCGGATTTCTCCTCGGCGTTTACGTTCGTCTATTCCCCGAGAACGGGCACGAAAGCGGCGGCGATGGACGGGCAGATCGAAGAGTCGGTGCAAAAAGAGCGGATCATGCGGCTCGTCGAGCTCGTGAACGCGCAGACGCGAGCGCATAGCGCGCGCTGCGTCGGAAAGACGGTTGAAATTCTGGTCGAGGATTACGACGAAAAACGCGGAATGTATCTCGGACGCGACAGACACGGCAGAATGGGATATTTCGCGAGCGACCGCAATCGCGTGGGCGAGTTCGTCGCTCTGCGGGTGACGAAGGCAAACGGCGTTTCGCTGTACGGCGAGCCGGAAGAGATACGGAGGGAAGAAAATGGGACTATCGCCGATGATGCGACACTACCTGGAAATCAAGGAGAAGTATAAGGATTGCGTGATTTTTTACCGTCTCGGAGACTTTTACGAAATGTTCTTCGACGACGCGGTGCGCGTGTCCAAACTGCTCGATCTGACGCTGACGGGCCGGGATTGCGGTCTGGAAGAGCGCGCGCCTATGTGCGGGATTCCCTATCACGCCGCCGATTCCTACATTGCGAAGCTGGTCGCTCAGGGCGAAAAGGTCGCCGTCTGCGAACAGCTCTCCGATCCGAAGGCGAGCAAAGGAATGGTCGATCGGGACGTCATACGCGTCGTGACGGCGGGAACGGTGACGGACGAATCGCAACTCGACGAGAAGCGCAACAACTTCATCGTCTGCGCCTTTTACGACGGCGGAAAATACGCGCTCGCCTGGGCGGATATCACGACGGGCGAATTCCGCGCTTCGGAGGAGGACGACGCGGACGCGGCGATCTCGTTCATGCTCAATCTTTCCGCGGCGGAGATCATTTGCAACGATAAGATGCTCTTTGCCGTCAAAGGCCGAGCGGAAGTGGAGCGCGGACTTCTGCCTGCGTTCTCGTGTTACGTTCCGTTCGCGTTTGAACGGGCGGCGGCGGAAAAAAATCTCTGCGAACAGCTTTCCGCGCGATCGGTCGAAGCGCTCGGTCTGAGCGATCGTCCCGACGCGGTGCGCGCGGCGGGCGCGCTCGTGGAGTATTTGCGCGAAACGCAGAAACACGCGCTGAAAAATCTCAATTCGCTCCGCTTTACAGAGAGTTCCCGCTATATGAAACTCGATCCCGTTGCGGTCAGAAATCTCGAACTCGTCCGAAACAGTTCGGAGGGTAAGCGATACGGTTCGCTTTTATGGTTGCTCGACAAGACGAAAACGGGAATGGGCGCACGGTTGATGAGCAGTCTCATTCTCTCGCCGCTTCACGATAAAGCGGAGATCGAGCGTCGGCTGTCGGCGGTGGAGGAGCTCTGCAAAGCGACGGTCGTGCGAATGGGGATTGCGGATATGCTTTCGGGAATCCGCGATCTGGAACGGCTGACGGGGAAGATCTCCAACGGCAATCTGCAACCGCGAGACTGTCTCGCGCTCTCGCAATCGCTCGCGGTCGTTCCCAATCTCAAATTTCAACTGACGGGATTTTCCTGCGAAAAACTCAGGGAAATCTCGGAAAAGCTGGTCGATACGAAGGAGATCTGCTCCCTCCTCGACCGCGCGATCGAGCCGGACAAAACGCCGCAGCTCAAAGACGGCGGGTATATCCGCGCGGGTTATAACGCCGAGCTGGATTCTCTGCGTTCGATCAAGGAGAACAGCAGAAAGCTCATCACGGAGCTGGAAACGCGGGAGCGGGAGGCGACGGGAATCCGTACCCTCAAAGTGGGCTATAACCACGTTTTCGGATACTATATCGAAGTGAGCAATTCGTTCAAGGACAAAGTTCCGTTTTCGTATGCGCGCCGCCAGACGCTGAGGGGCGGGGAACGGTACGTCACGGAGGAGCTCAAAGAGCTGGAAACGAAAATTCTCGGCAGCGAAGAACAGGCTCAGCGGCTGGAAGAGCGGCTTTATGCGGAAATTCTCGAAGTTCTGACGCGGAACATTCCCGTCTTGCAGAGCGTATCCGGGGCGTTGGCGCGGCTGGACTGTTTCGCGTCCTTTGCGACGGTCGCGATGGAGAACAAATATTGCCGTCCGACGATCGGAGAGGGGTGCGCGCTCGTCGTCGAGGACGGACGGCATCCCGTGGTGGAGGCGATTTCCCGCGAGCGGTTCGTTCCCAACGATTGCACGCTGGACGGCGGGGAAAACCGCACGATGGTCATTACGGGACCGAATATGGCGGGGAAGAGCACCTATCTCCGTCAGACCGCGCTCATCGTTCTGATGGCGCACATAGGCTGTTTCGTGCCGGCGAAACGCGCGGCGATCCCGCTCTGCGACCGGATTTTTACGAGAATCGGCGCGAGCGATAACCTGATTCTGGATAAATCCACGTTCATGGTCGAGATGACGGAAGTGGCGAATATTCTGCGCAACGCGACCAAGGACAGCCTGCTCATTCTCGACGAGGTGGGACGGGGAACGAGCACGTACGACGGACTGTCCATCGCCTGGGCGGTCATCGAAAATCTGACGTGCGAGGTGCGCGCCAAAACGCTGTTCGCGACGCACTATCACGAATTGACGGAGTTGGAAGGCAAGCTGGAAGGGGTAAAAAATTATAAGATCAACGCGCGGGAAATGGGCGGAACGGTCGTATTCCTGCGCAAGATCGTGCGGGGCGGCGCTTCGCGCAGTTTCGGCGTGGAAGTCGCGGCGCTCGCTGGCGTGCCCGAATCGGTGACTTCCCGCGCGAAGCGGATTCTGAAATCGCTCGAACAGAACGATCTTCTCCGTCGCGGCGGGACGGAAGAACCCGAAGAAACCGCCGAATCGGCGGAGGGCGCGGAAGCGGAGATCGTCTCCGAACTGCGGGAGATCGACGTCGATTCGTTGACGCCCATTCAGGCGCTTACGTTGCTTTCCGAATGGAAGCGGAAGGCGGAAAAGAACGCGTAAAAGCGGCGATTGCGCTGAGGCGCGAGGGAGACATAACGATGAAGATCAATCTTTTGACGGCGGACGTCTATAACCGGATCGCGGCGGGCGAAGTGGTGGACCGCCCCTATTCCGTAGTGAAAGAACTCGTGGAGAACGCGATCGACGCGGGCGCGACGGAAATCACGATCGAAGCGGATCAGGGCGGAAAAAAGCGCGTGCGCGTCTCCGATAACGGATGCGGAATCGGGAAAGAGGATCTGAAAAGCGCCTTTTTGCCGCACGCGACGAGCAAATTAAAGACGGTGGACGATCTGGAACGGATCGTCACGCTCGGATTCCGCGGCGAGGCGGTGGCTTCGATCGCCGCCGTGTCCGAGACATCGATCGTCTCCAAGACGGCGGACGGAGAGGGGTATTCGATCGTCTGCAACGGCGGAAAAATCGGCGAACCCGTTCGGGAAGGCTGTGCGGACGGAACGTGCGTGACGGTGGACAATCTCTTTTTCAATACGCCCGCCCGTCTGAAATTTCTCAAATCGGACGCGCAGGAAGAGGGGGACGTTTCCAATATGGTCTCCCGCTTTATCCTCTCCCGTCCCGAAATCGCCTTTACTTACGTCGTAAACGGAAAAATCAAATACCGTTCGTTCGGCGACGGACTGCGCTCTGCGCTCGCGGTCGTCTACGGCGCGGGAATCCTCGGCGATTGCTACGAAATCGACGCGGAAAAACACGGCGTCCGCCTGCGCGGCTTTATCGGGAATCAGAATTTCTCCAAACCGAACAGAAGCTGGCAGAGCTTGTTCGTGAACGGGCGTTACGTCGTCAATCAGACGGTGAGCGCGGCGATCTCCAACGCTTACGGTTCCTATCTCATGAAGCGGCAATATCCCTTTTATACGCTTTTTCTCGACGTGCCGCCCGAAATCGTGGACGTCAACGTGCACCCCAACAAAGCGGACGTCCGCTTTGCAGACAATCAGATTATTTACGGGTCCGTTTATTCCGTGATTTCCGCGGTGCTGGACGGAAACTCCCGCGCGCTCGAATATCTCGCGGAAAAGCCCGCGCCTGCGACGGGAGCGGACGGCGCGGCGACGCGGGAACAACCGTCCGTCGTCGAACGCTCTTTGAACCTCTCCGAACGGGCGGTTCCGCAGATGACCTTTGAAGAGGCGAAAAACGAACTGCGGTTTGAACTTCCGACGAAAGAGACGAAACAAGAACTGCGGTTTGAACTCCCTTCGACGGACTCGTCTGCTGCGGAAGAGGAGCGTTTCCCGCTCAACGTTCTGGAAGTGCGCGCGCCGAAAGCGGAAGAGGATTATTTTGCGGAAAACAAACGCTTTCTCGAAGAGCGGGAGAAGAAGCGGAAGCAGGAGAAAATCGATCCCGCGCGCCTGACGTACAAAGGCGAGCTCTTTCAGACCTATCTCATCTACGAAGAGGGCGATACGGCGTATCTCGTCGATCAGCACGCCGCGCACGAGCGCACGATCTACGACCGTCTGCGCGAAAAATATCTCAACCGCTCCGTTCTTTCTCAGCCGATGCTCGCGCCCTACCTTCTCAACGTCAACGCGCAGGAATTTGCCTTTCTCTCCGAGCGGTTGGACGCTCTGCGCGATCTCGGTTTTGAAATCGAAGAGTTCGGCGGAAACAGCTTCAAAGTGTCCGCTTTGCCCGTCGATTTGCGGAATATGAGCCTCGATGAGTTCTTTAACGAAGTACTACGTCAGACAGAATCGATCAAATCGATCCGTCTCGTCGATATTTTGAAGGATAAACTCGCGACCGCCGCCTGCAAAGCCGCGGTAAAGGGCGGGGAGAAACTGACGGAGGAAGAAGTGAAAGAGTTGCTGAAAAAAATGGACGGCGATATGGGGTTGAAGTGTCCGCACGGCCGTCCCGTTGCGGTAAAGCTGACGAAGACGGAAGTGGAAAAGTTGTTCAAGAGGATCGTATGAAAAAGGCGATTGTCGTTTGCGGCGCGACCGCGACGGGAAAAACGGAGCTTGCCGTCCGTTGCGCAGCCGCTTTGAACGGAGAAGTGATTTCCGCCGACGCTCTGCTCGTCTATCGCGGTCTGAACGTCGGAACGGCGAAACCGACGGAATCGGAGCGCGCGGGAATCGCGCACCATCTCATCGACGTCGCCGATCCGACGGATCGGTTTTCCGTGAGCGATTACGAACGGTTGGCGCTTCCCGTTCTCGAACGGTTGCTTGCGGAGGGAAAGACGCCCGTCGTCTGCGGCGGGACGGGATTTTATCTGAACGCGTTGCTCTACCGCCGCACGCTCGGCGGCGCGCCTGCGGACGAGAACGTGCGACGAAAATATCAGACGGTCGCCGAGGAGAAAGGGAAGGGCTATCTGCACGGTCTGTTGCGGGAAGTCGATCCCGTCTGCGCGGAAAAACTGCACCCGAACGACGTGAAACGCGTGATCCGCGCGCTGGAAATTTATGAGACGACGGGAAAACGGAAATCCGAACAGAACGACGCTCCGACGCCGAGGTTTCCCTTCCTCGCCGTCGCGTTCGACTATCCGCGCGAGGAGCTGTACGCGCGGATCGACCGCCGCGTGGACGAAATGATGCGGCGCGGACTTGTCGACGAAGTGCGCGGTTTGCTTCGCGACGGCGTACCCGAAGATGCGCAATGTATGCAAGGGATCGGCTATAAAGAAGTGGTCGAAGGGATGAAAAACGGGTATAATCAGAGTATTATGTCAGACATAATCAAGAAAAATACGAGAAATTACGCAAAACGGCAGTTGACGTTCTTTAAAAAAACGGAAAATCTGCATCGGCTTACGCCCGGTGATATGCAGAGCGCCGTGCGGGAGGTAATACGGTTATATGACGATTGAAGAGAGAATCAGAGCGACGGAAGAGAGGCTCAGAGATCGATTCGAGCGAATCGACGAAATCGCATTGTTCAATCAGGAAAAAGTATTGAACGCGTTTCGCGAAGAACGGATCGCGTTGCGGCATTTTGTGCCGTCTACGGGGTACGGTTACGGAGACGAGGGGCGGGACGTGCTCGGAAAGGTCTACGCGCGCGCGTTCGGAGCGGAGCGGGCGATCGTATCTCCCGCGCTTCTGAGCGGAACGCACGCGCTCACCGTGGCGCTCTTCGGACTGCTTCGTCCCGGGAGTCGCGCGCTCTGCATCACGGGAACGCCTTACGATACCATTCGCGGCGTGATCTGGGGCGAGGGGAACGGTTCGCTTGCGGACTTCGGGGTTACCTTTCGCGTCGTTCCGTTGAACGGCGCGGGAAAAGCGGACTTTCCGACCGTAAAAAAGGAACTTTTGCAATCGCATTACGATCTGGTGTATATTCAGCGTTCGCGCGGGTATGAACTTCGGGACGCGTTCACCGTGGCGGAGATCGGCGAAATGTGCGCGTTCGTGCGGAACTGCGGCTTTACGGGCTGTATCTTTGCGGACAACTGTTACGGCGAATTCGTCGAGACGAGAGAGCCGACGGAGGTCGGCGTGGATCTTATGGCGGGCTCGCTCATCAAAAATCCGGGCGGAGGAATCGCGCCGACGGGCGGATATATCGCAGGCGCGGAAAAATACGTCGCGCAGGCGGAAAATCGGCTGACCGCGCCCTCTGTCGGCGGGGAAGTCGGCTCTTACGCCTACGGATACCAACTTTATTATCAAGGCTTCTTTCTTGCGCCGCACGTCGTGGCGCAGGCGCTCAAAGGGGGGCTTCTGATCGGCGCATGTCTCGAAGAGATGGGTTACGAAAATTATCCGCGCGCGGACGCGGTTCCCGCGGATATTACCCGCGCCGTGCGCTTTCATACCGAAAAAGAATTGACCGATTTTATCCAATCGGTTCAGGATTGCTCGCCCGTCGATTCCTTTGTGCGTCTCGAAGCGTGGGATATGCCGGGATACGATTGCAAGGTGATCATGGCGGCGGGCTGTTTCGTACAGGGCGCGAGCATCGAGCTTTCCGCCGACGCGCCCATCCGCGAGCCGTACACCGCCTATTTTCAGGGCGGTCTCACCTACGAACATTGTAAAATCGCGCTCAAAACCATTCTCCAAAGGCTGTAATTGGTTTGAAAAAGATTCCCCGCACGCTTGTCGTGCGGGGAATCGCGTATTATATTTTATCGAAAGCGAATCGGCCTCACGGAAGCGGACGGATCGCTTTTTGACGACGCGCGCATCGGCGCGAAGCGCCGAACGTTTCAGACGCTCAGCGGACGGGGCGGTAGGGCTCTTGCCTGACGAGAGTATAGCCTTTTTTGGGTTTTCTGCGGAAGAAATCGATTTTCGCGCCGAGTTTCACATAGACGACGAACGCGGCGATCGCGGCGACGGCGACGCAGATGACGACGATCGCCCAAGGATCGAGAGAAGCGCCTTTTACCTTCGTCCAGAGCTCGTTGATCCGATCGTTGGTGTCCGCGTCGAAATAATCCATGACGGCGCAACGGAGCATGACGTCTTCGGGCGGATATTGCGCGTAGAACTGACGGTTGAGCTGATCTTCGTACGTTCCGATGACGGAGCCTTCGCCGAAGAAATAACTTACGTCGTATTCGACGGCTTCCTCCTCGTCGCCCTCTTCCACAGAATAGGTGTCGGAGACGTATTCAAACACCGCTTCGCCGGCGATGACGGACGAATAGCCGATGTAATACATGTTGCGGACGGCGTTTTCGGGCATGGACAGATAGTTGATGAACGCCTGCGCCGCCTGCGTGTTCGCGCCCTTCGGCATCACCCAGCCGTCAAACCAGAGATTGGCGCACTCTTCGGGAATATAATAATTGAAACAGACGGGTTCCTCGTTGCCATCGGGATCTTCCGCGAGGTCCATGACGTAAACGGCGTCTCCGCTCCATGCGAAATTCAGCCGGATTTTCCCCGTTACGAGGTCGCTTTTCCCCGTATCCGTTTCAAATCCGTAAATATTGGATTTGAGGTCGAGCAGAATTTTTTCCACGGCGGAGACCGTCTCTTCGTCCGTTCTGTTCATGATCTCCGTGATTTTTTCGTTGTATTCCGAATCGGAGAGCTCGTTTTGTTCATGGCTCTTCCCGATCTCGATCAGTTCGTCCTCGTAGAGAATCGCAAGCGCGACGAAATAGCTGTCCCGAACGTTGTCTTTCGTCGTGACTGTATTTTTGAACGCCTGATCGAGCATGATTTTCCATCCGTTGAGTTGATCCTCTTCCACGTAATCGGGGTGATAGATCAAACCCGTCGTTCCCCACATATAGCCCGCCGCGTATTCGCTCCACGCGCGTTGACTCTGAGATCCGTCCTCGGCCGTGACGGTAACGTAGTTGTTGTCAAATACGTTCGAGATGTAGTCGGAAACGTTGGCGGCGTAATAGTTCTTTTCGTCCGATTCGTCGAAGAAATCGTCCGTGAATGGTTCGAGCATGTCCTCCGCCGCCAGCTTCATGATCATGTAATCGGAAGGGCAGACGAGGTCGTACGCGTCGCCGAGTTTGAGCTGGTTGTACAAGTCCTCGTTGGTGCCGAACGTAGAATATTCGACGGAAACGGGCGTGCCGTACGTCTTTTCGTACCAGCTCTCAAAGTCCTCGATCAGAGAGGGCGCGTTTTCCTCGCCGAGCTCGTCGTAGACGTAAGAACCCTCGCCGCCTTCGTCGATGTATTCTTCCCAGTTATAGATGCGGAGCCGAACCGTCTCTTGCGCGCCGCAGCCTGCGAGCGCGGACAGAGAGGGGAGAAGCAGGAAGACGGACGCGCCGACGGAAAATATGCGTTTGAGTTTCATTTCGTACCCTCCTTTTTGCGGCTTCCCGCGAGGTTGGCGACCAGTACGAAGGCGAGTATGACGACGAAAATGATGGTCGTCAGCGCCCAGAACGAGGAAAGCGTCTCCGCGGTGTGCGCGTTTCCCTTCGTGGTCGCGTTGTAGACGTAGGTGGAAATGGTATTGAAGGTCGCGGGTTTGGTGTAGCTCGTAACGATGTAGTCGTCGAGCGAGAGGGTGACGGCGAGCATGAAACCGGACACGATTCCGGGCACAATCTGAGGCAGTACGATCTTAAAGAGCGCGGTTGCCGGACTTGCGCCGAGATCGAGCGCCGCTTCGTAAAGGCTGTTGTCCATCTGTTTGAGTTTGGGCATGACGGAGAGCACGACGAAGGGCGTGCATATGACCATATGACCGATCAGAAGCGTGAAGTACGATTTTTCCAGACCGACGGCGACGAACGTGATCGCAAGCGCGAGCGCCGTGACGATTTCCGCATTGATGACGGGAATTTGCGAGACTCCGTTGAGCGCGCGTTTCACGCGTTTTTTCGAGTAATAGATGCCGAGCGCGCCCGCCGTTCCGAGCACGGTGGAAAGAGCCGCCGCTGCGAACGCGAGAACGAGCGTGTTGCCGATCATTTCCAGAATGACGGGCTCGGTAAACAGTTTGACGTAATGCGAGAAGGAGAATTCGCCCCAAGTTCCGATGAGGTCGACCGAATTAAAGCTGTAAACGGCGAGCAGGAGTACGGGCGCGTACAGCAAGAGCAGAACGAGCCCGACGTAAAACGCTTTCAGAGATTTTTTGATCATAAATTCGTCCCCCTTACGTTTTCGTCCTCTTTGAACCCGCCGGAAAGCATCGTGGAGAGGAATACGACGACGAGCAGAATGAGCGCGATCATCGAGCCCATGTGCCAATCGCTGCCGAAATACGTTTCGATAAATTTCCCGATGATGGTCACTTTGGAGTTTCCGAGCATGTCGGAGACGACGTAGTTTGTCATGGACGGCAGAAAGACCATCGTGACGCCGCTCATGATTCCGGGCATGGAGAGGGGAACGGTCACGCGCGAGAAGGTCGTGAACGCGTTTCCGCCGAGATCGGCGCTCGCCTCGTACAACGATTCGTCGATTTTCAGAAGCGTCGTATAGAGCGGGAGGATCATAAAGGGCAGGAAGTCGTAAACCATGCCGAGAATGGTGTTGAAATAGTTGGCTTCGCCCAGAATCCCGATCCAATTCAGAAGCTCGCGGATCGCGTTGACGCGGAGCACGAAATTGATCCACATGGGCGTCACGAAGAGCATGAGAATCACGTTTTTCTTCTTCATCTTACTCCGCGCGAGAATGAGCGCGACGGGGTAGGCGACGACGAGACAGACCGCCGTCGTGATGAGCGCGATGACGAGGGAATACGCGATCGTGGAAAGTTTGGTGGGATCGGAAAAGAATTTGATGAAATTCATTCCGGACAGGTGGTTCTGTTTGTCCGTAAACGCATAAAACACGATGACGAGCATGGGAACGATGACGAAAAACAACAGAAATACGGCGTAGGGGATTCCGAGCGCCTTACGAGAAAAACGGGGACGCGTCATCTCTTTTTATCCTCCGTCTGTTTGAGTGTGAGTTTGATCTTGTCTTTCGGAATCACGACGGAAACATAGTCGTTTTCGTTCCAGAGATCGTCCGTTGCGAATACGAAATCTTCCTCCTCCTCGCCGTCCGTTCTCACGATCAGGCGGTAATGGTCGCCCTTGTAGATGATCGATATGATGTGTCCCGTCGTACCGCCGGCGGTTTCGTCGTCGCTGATGCTCACGTCGTTGAGTCCGATTTCCACCGAGACCTCCACGCCCGTCAGATCGATTTTTTCGCCGCTCGCCGTCACGAGATAGTCCTCTTCGTCGACGTGGCTTCCGGGATAGAGCTGCGTGACGTCGCATTCAAATTCGCCGTCGGCAAATTCCACGGTGTTGCGCTTGGTGATCACCCCGTCAAAGACGTTGGACGTGTATTTGCGCTTCATGAGGTGAATTTCGTTCGCGCCGACGTTCATGCCGATCAGGTCGCCGACGTTGCGGCTCTCCGTGCTCTGAATGACGAGTTCGTACTTCCCGACCAGCGCCGTGATTTCATAATGAATCCCCTTGAAGACGACGGAAATGACCGTTCCTTTTAACGCGCCTTTTTCCGGTTCGCACATGACGATGTCCTCGGGACGAACGACGACGTCCACGGGCTCGTTGAGCTCGAAATCGTCCACGCAGTCGAACGTCTTTCCGCAGAATTTGACTTTCCGCGCGCCGACGACCGTGCCGTTGAAAATATTGCTCTCGCCGATGAAGTCGGCGACGAACGTATTCGCGGGTTCGTTATAGATATCGGTGGGGGTGCCGATCTGCTGAACGACGCCGTCCGCCATGACCACGATCGTGTCGGACATCGTCAGCGCCTCTTCCTGATCGTGCGTAACGTAGATAAACGTGATGCCGAGCCTACGGTGAATTTCTTTGAGTTCGATCTGCATTTCCTTGCGCATTTTCAGATCGAGCGCGCCGAGCGGTTCGTCGAGCAGAAGAATTTCGGGTTCGTTTACGATCGCGCGGGCGATCGCCACGCGCTGTTGCTGTCCGCCCGAGAGCGTGGAAATGGCGCGCTTTTCAAATCCTTCCAGATCGACGAGCGCGAGCGCTTTTTTCACCTTCGCGGAGATTTCCGCTTTGGAGAGCTTTTCCGTTCTGGAATATTCCTCTCCCTTCTGATTGCGGTAGGTGTTGACGACTTTTTTCATGCGCAATCCGAACGCGATATTATCGAACACGTTGAGATGGGGAAAGAGCGCGTATCGCTGAAAGACGGTGTTTACGGGGCGTTTGTTGGGGGGGAGAAGGGAAATATCCTTCCCGTTGAGCAGAATTTTTCCGCTCGTCGGCAGATCGAATCCCGCGATCATGCGGAGCGTCGTCGTTTTGCCGCAACCCGACGGACCGAGAAAGGTGATGAATTCACCCTTTTTCACGTAAAAACTGACGTGATCGATGACGAGATTGTCGTCGAAGTACTTGGTGACGTCTTGCAGTTCGATAATGTGTTCGGACATGACAGTTGTTTCTCCTTTTGTATCTTAAAAATTAGGGGGAGTGGAAACCCAGAGGAATTTCGCTTTGCTCTTACCCAGATTGACGATGGAATGTTCCTTGTTCGCGGTATAATAGAAACTTTCGCCCTTTTTGCAGGGGGAGGACTTGCCCGCGATCACGACCGCGACGGTTCCTTCCAGCACGAATCCGAACTCTTCGCCGTCGTGCGGAACGTCTGCGCCCGTCGTCGCGCCCGGTTCCAATTCGACGAGGACGGGCTCCATCGCGTTTTTCTGCGCGTTTGGAATCACCCAGTTCCAGATCATGCCGTCGGAAGTTTTTTCGATGTATTCCGATTCGTGAAAGACGATCTGCTCCGATTCTTCATGGAAGAAGTCGGACAGATTGCTGCCGAGTGCGTTCAGAAGATCGCACAACGTCGCGATGGAAGGGCTTGTCAGATCGTTTTCGAGCTGGGAAATGTACCCCTTCGTCAGTTCGCACCGGTCGGCAAGTTCTTCCTGCGTCAGATTTTTTTGTTGACGCATATCCCTTATTTTTGCGCCGAGTTCTATCATATAACACCTTCCGGTCCTTCGACCGATTTTTTAGCGGTTCTTGTCGGAAAATTATTAAATATAAACTAAAAGTTTAGTAAAAATAAACACGACAACGGCAAAGATTATAGTATATTTTTTCGGGAATGTCAATCATATTGACGACATAAATTCATATAAATGTTAAGAGAGGGAATATTTTTTGCGACGGCGCGGCGCAGAAGAGTCGAAACATAGCGCGGA
>CAMGEK010000022.1 GCA_946055105.1 uncultured Clostridia bacterium | reverse complement strand
CCGAAGATGTTCAGCGAGTGAGCGGCGAGCGCGCGGGCGGAAACGTGCATGACCATCGGGAGCAGTTCGCCCGAGATCTTGTACATATTGGGGATCATGAGCAGAAGTCCCTGGGAAGCGGTGTAGGTCGTCGTGAGCGCGCCCGCGGAGAGAGAGCCGTGAACGGCGCCCGCCGCGCCGCCTTCGGATTGCATTTCTGCAATGCGGAGCTTTTGCCCCCACATGTTTACTCTGCCTTGGGTTGCCCATTCGTCGGCGGATTCCGCCATAGGGGACGAAGGGGTGATGGGGTAGATGGCCGCCACTTCCGAGAAAGCGTAAGCGACGTGCGAGGCGGCGGTATTGCCGTCGATTGTCATCTTAGTCATCGATAAGAAACCTCCATAAATTTATATTTTTCCTGTTTTTAAGCGCGCGGAAACAAGCGTTTCCGAATCGCCTTATCTATTATATCTATTTTTTTGCATAAAGTCAATAAGCCGCGGCAAAAAACTTGTCCCCGAAAGCGGATTTTTCCGAAAAAAACGCCCTTCCGTCACGAAAAATACGAAACGCTCCCGCCCGTTACGGAAACGGAGTAATATTGAATCTTCCACAGATCCGAAAATCGGTGGATAAAAATTCCGAAAATTTCACGGCGTTTTCATTGTAAAGTCCTTAAATCTTTGCTATAATATTTGAAAAGGTTGAAAAAAGGATAGTTCGTTCTGTGGATGCGATCAGATTCGAGGACGTCTCTTTCTCCTATGGGAGCGGGGCGTTTGCGATACGAAATTTGAATTTTTCCGTTCGGGAGGGGGAGTTCGTCGCCGTTCTCGGGCATAACGGGAGCGGAAAGAGCACGCTCGCGCGGCTCTGCAACGGTCTGCTCGTCGCGGACGACGGGAAGATCAGCGTTTTCGGGAAGTCCGTTTCGGAAAAGGACAACCTGTTTGAAGTGCGCAAAGAAGTCGGGATCGTGTTCCAGAATCCCGACAACCAGACGGTCGCGTCGATCGTGGAGGACGATATTGCGTTCGGAGCGGAGAATATCGGCGTTCCGCGCGAGGAGATCGGCGAGCGTATATCGTTCGCCTTGAAAGCGGTCGGAATGGAGGGCTACCGCAACGCGCTCTGCGCCCGTCTGTCGGGCGGACAGAAACAGCGCGTCGCGATCGCGGGCGTGCTTGCCGTACGCCCGAAGGTGATGATTCTCGACGAATCCACCGCCATGCTCGATCCGCGCGGCAGAAAAGAGGTCGTGGACGTCGTAACCCGTCTCAATCGGGAGGAGGGCATGACGGTCGTTCTCATCACGCATTTTATGGAAGAAGCGTTGCGCGCCGACAGGGCGATCGTCATGAATAAGGGCGAGATCGTCATGCGCGGAACGCCCGAAGATATCTTTGAACGGCACGAGGAATTGCAGACGTACAATCTGACGTTGCCGCGGATCGGCTATATCTGTCGGAAACTGCGGGAAGGTGGACTGAACGTTGCGGACACGTTGGACGAAGAGAAACTTGCGGAGGAGATTGCGTCGTGCGGATCGTTGCGGAACATCTGAACTATACTTATAATCCGTCCTCCCCGTTCGCGGCGCACGCGTTGAAGGACGTTTCGATCGTCATCGAAGAGGGGGAATTTTTCGGGATCATCGGTCATACGGGAAGCGGGAAATCCACCTTCGTACAGCATCTGAACGGGCTTTTGCGGCTTCCTTCCTCCATGAAAAAATATAAGCCGAAAAAGCCGAAGAAGGGGGAGTCGTTGCCCCCCGCGCCCCTGCTGAAAGTGGGCGAATTCGATCTTGCGGATAAAAAGACGGATTTCCGCGCGCTGAGAAGACGGGTGGGCATGGTCTTTCAGTATCCCGAATATCAGCTTTTTGCGGAGACGGTCCAAGAGGACGTCGCGTTCGGTTTGAAGAATTTTTCCGATGAAAAGCTCACGGAAGACAAGATCGCGAACGCCGTCCGCGCCGCGCTCGAAATCGTGGGGTTATCTTACGACGAAGTCAAGGACGCTTCGCCGTTCGAGCTTTCGGGCGGACAGAAACGGCGCGTCGCGATCGCGGGCGTGATCGTCACCCGTCCCGAAGTGCTTGTTCTCGACGAACCGGCGGCGGGGTTGGATCCGCTCGGAAAGAAGGAGATCATGGAACTGTTGCACCGCCTGCACGGAGATTGGTGCAAAACCGTGGTCATCGTCTCGCACGATATGGACGAGATCGCCGAGAACTGTTCGCGCGTCGCCGTCTTTTCGGAGGGCGAAGTCAAATACTGTATGCCGCCTGCGGAGTTGTTCCGTCATGCGGAAGAACTGATCGCGCTGGGTTTGGACGTGCCGCTCACCGCGAAACTGTGTCTGGCGCTCGAACGGCGCGGAATCAGGCTGGACTGCGATTTTACCACGGAGGATTTTATCCGGAAGACGCTTGTGGCGGTCGGAGAGAAAGATGCTTAAAGACGTTTCGTTCGGACAATTTTATCCCGCGGAATCCTTCGCGCACCGCCTCGATCCGCGGTTGAAGATTTTATTTCTGATCGCGTTCATCACGGCGACCTTTCTCGCGAAGAATTTTTACGGGCTCGTTCTGTGCGCGGCCGTGCTCGTTCTTGCCGTGCTGTTTTCCGGAATTCCCGTCGGGAAGGTCGTGCGCTCCGTCAAAGGCGTGCTCTTTCTCGTGATCTTTACCGCGCTTCTGAACGTATTCTTCTATCAGGGCGCGACGGTCTATTGGAGCTGGTGGATCTTACGGATCACCAAAGAGGGATTGCTTTTCAGCGCCTTTCTCGCGCTCAGGCTGGCGCTTCTCGTGATGTGCTCTTCGCTCCTCACCTATACCACGACGCCCGTCGCGCTGACGGACGGGATCGAAAGTCTGCTTACCCCGTTGAAATGGATCAGATTTCCCGTTCACGAGCTGGCGCTCATCATGAGCATCGCGTTGCGGTTCATTCCCATTCTGATCGACGAGACGGAGCGGATCATGAACGCGCAGAAAGCGCGGGGCGCGGATTTCGAGACGGGAGGGCTTGTAAAACGGGTGCGCGCCGTCGTGCCCGTGCTCATTCCTCTGCTGTTGAGCGCGTTCCGCCGCGCCGAGGAGCTCGGCGACGCGATGGACGCCCGTTGTTATATGGGCAGTAAAAACCGTACGAAATACAAGAAACTGCGCTTCGGCTGGCGCGATCTCGTCGCGTTTCTGACGGGCGCGGCGCTCGTAACGGGCGTCGTGCTGTTGCGCGTCTTTGTCGGAGCGACGATATGAGAATCGCGATGCGGGTGAGTTACGACGGAACGGCGTTTTCCGGATGGCAGAACCAGCCGCGCTGCCGAACCGTGCAGGGCGTATTGGAGGAAGCCGCCGCAAAGATCTGCGGCGCGCCCGTCGGAATCACGGGGAGCGGAAGGACGGACGCGGGCGTACACGCCGCGGGGCAGGTCTGTCATTTCGATACGGAAGTCGCGATTCCCGCGCCCAGATTCAGGGAGTGTTTCAATCGGATTCTGCCGTCCGACGTGCGCGTTCTCGAAAGCGCGGAGGCGCCGCCCGACTTCGACTGTTCGCGGAGCGCGAAGCGCAAGACGTACCGGTACGCCGCATATTATGCGGAGACGGAACTGCCCCTTCTCGAACGTTACGCCGCGCGCCTCGGATTCCGTCCGTCCGTCGAACGCATGCGCCGCGCCGCGGCGCTGTGCGAGGGAACGCACGATTTCGCGGCGTTCCGCGCGACGGGCGGTTCCGCCAAGACGACCGTGCGGACGATCGAGTCCGTGCTTGTGACGGAGAGATCGGTTTCGGACGGTACCGTGTACGAGGTGACGGTCTGCGGGAACGGATTCCTCTATAACATGGTGCGGATATTGGCGGGGGAACTGTTCGCGATCGGATGCGGAAAGGAAGAGACCGCGCTCATCGCCGCGCTGAACGGCGGCGGAAGGGAGCTTCTCGGCAAGACGATGCCCGCAAAGGGGCTTACCATGATCGAAGTGAAATATCAGAAATCGCCGTTCGGCGATGGGAGGGAGTAAGGTGGAATTTTTTGAATATATGAACGTAATTCTCATGTTCGTTCCGACGCTGTTCCGCGACGGAATCTGGCTTACGTTCTTTTTGATCGTCGGCGCGGCGGTTCTGATTTATGCGGTCTGTCTCGTGTTCGGCGGAATCGGCATGCGGGAAATGGCGAAAAAGGCGGGGCTGAAACATTCCTTTCTCGCGTTTCTGCCCTTTGCAAACACCTATTATGCGGGTAAGATCGCGGGCGAGAGTTCGTTTTTCGGTCAGAAGATGAAACGCGGGGGATTGTACGCCATGCTTGCGGAAATCGCATGCTTCGCGCTGAACGTATTCCTTTTGGTGCGCCTGCTTCTCATCGACCGTTATTACGTTGCGAATCCTCCCGGCGACGTCTATTCCGGGCAATACGTCGGTTATCCCGAACGGTACGAATGGCTGGTGAGAGGGGAATGGACGTTTCAGATGATTATGATGCTGCTCAGTCTCGTTCAGCTCATCTTTTTCTGCGTGGTCTATACGGCGGTTTTCCGCAAGTACTACGCGCGCAATCCCTTTTTGATGACCGTTCTTTGCGCGATTTTCCCCTTCCGCGGATTCGTTCTGTTCGCCGTCCGTAACAATACGCCGGTGGATTACAACGCGTATATGCGCCGCTATGCGGAAGAATATGCGCGTCGGCAAGGCGTTCCCCGCGGCGACGCGGGCGGAAGCGGAACGGAGTCTCCCTTCTCGGAGTTCCGTTCGGACGACCGTCAATGCGGAGAGGATCCGTTCGCGGAATTTTCCGAACCTTCGGATCAGAATCACGATGAAGAAAAAAGAGAGTGAACAAGCTCTCTTTTTTTTGAAATCGATTGCAATTTTTGCGGAACGTGCTATAATATCTATAAACGTAAGTTATAGATTGAGACGGATTTCAGGAAAAGAGTGAAACTGCGGCTTATAGCTGCGGCTCAATCGGAGGAGTATGGAATGAACGACGTGATCTCCGCCGTTGCGACGGCGCAGGGCAGAGGCGGCGTGGCGATCGTACGCATGAGCGGCGCGGGCGCGTTGGAAATCGCGAAGCGGATGTTTTCCCGCAGGGAGGAGTTCGCGCCCAACGTGCTCTATCCCGGTTATATCGACTGCGAGACGTTTACCGATTACGGCATGTGCGTCTATTTCCGCGCGCCCCGTTCGTTTACGGGCGAGGACGTCGTGGAATTTCACTGTCACGGCGGCGTTCGGATCGCGCGCGGCGTACTGTCGCGGACGATTGCGCTCGGCGCCCGGCTCGCCGATCGCGGAGAATTTACCAAGCGCGCGTTTCTGAACGGAAAGCTGTCTCTCTCCGCGGCGGAAGGAATGGCGGAGATGATCAACGCGGAATCGGAGGCGCAGGTGCGCGCGGGATTTTTGCTTTACGGCGAGAAACTGACCGCCGAGGGGAAGCGGTTGCAGGCGATTCTCAAAGAACTTCTTGCCGCGATCGACGCGGACATCGATTATCCGGAGGAGGATCTGACGGCGGACACCCGCGCGGAAACGGAGAGAAAGCTCGCCGCGGTCGAAGAGAGCCTGTCCGCGCTCGGAAAGAAGTACCGCGCGGGCGAAAAAGTGCGCGCGGGGGTAAACGTTGCGATCTGCGGAAAACCGAACGCAGGCAAGAGTTCGCTCCTGAACGCGTTGCTCGGATACGACAAAGCGATCGTCTCGCCCGTGGCGGGAACGACGCGGGACGCCGTAGAGGGGACGATCGAACTCAACGGAGTGCTGTTCCTACTCGTCGATACGGCGGGTTTGCGCGAGAGCGACGACGCGATCGAGCGGGAGGGGATTCGCCGTGCGGAGCGCATGATCGCGGCGGCGGATCTGATCGTATATCTGCGCGAGGACGGAGAGGAGATCGCGTTGCCGGACGTTCCGACGATCGTCGTCGGGAGCAAGAGCGATCTTGGGCGTCGGAAGGATTGCGACGTCGCGGTCTCCGTCGTGACGGGGGAAGGCATGGACGACCTGCGGCGGCTTCTGTACGAACGGGGATTCGGCGAGGAGAGCGACGGGGCGTATCTGATGGAGGAGCGGCACTACCGCGCCGTGCTCCGCGCGCGGGAGAGCGTCGGACGGGCGTTGGCATCGGTGAAAAATCTCGAACCTGCGGAACTGTACGCAACGGAGATCAAACGCGCGTGGGACGCGTTGGGCGAGATCAGCGGCGAGACGGCGACGGAGGCGATCGTCGGAGAGATCTTCTCCAAATTCTGCGTCGGGAAATAAACGAAGGAGAAATCATGGTCAATCTCGAATTGTACAGGGTATTTTACACGGTGGCGAAGTGCGGCAGTCTGACGAAAGCGGCGGAAGAGCTCTATATTTCCCAACCTGCCGTGTCGCAGGCGATCAAACAGCTGGAAACGCAGCTCGGAACGTCGCTGTTCAACCGCACGCATAAAGGCATGGAGCTGTCCGCGCAGGGCGGCGCGCTCATTTTTGAAGAAGTGGAACGCGCGCTCGGACTTCTGAACGGCGTCGAGGATAAGTTATCCGAACTCAGACACAGCGCGACGGGAACGTTGCGGATCGGCGCTTCGGAGACGATTTTTCAGTACTGTCTCGCGGACAAAATCGTGGACTTTCACAAGCAGTATCCGCAGGTCAGATTTGAACTCATCTCCGACGTTTCGCCCAAGACGATCGAACAGTTAAAGATGGACCGTTGCGACATCGGGTTTCTCAATCTTCCCATCGAATCGGACGAGGACATCGTCGTGACGGACAGCATCATGTTGCTGAACGACGTATTCGTGGCGGGGGAGGCGTACGCCGATCTCAAGGGCAAGGAGTTGAGCGTATGGGATTTACAGCGGTATCCCTTACTGCTGATGGAGGAGCACACCGTCGCCCGCGCCGCGATCGATCACTTTTCCAAGAGCCTCGGCGCGCCCTTACAGCCCGCGATCGAGATCGACAGTTGGGGTTTTATGAAGAAACTCGTCGCGGACGGAATGGGCATCGGGTGCATTCCGCGCGAATACGCTCGGCGCAGGATCGAAGAAGGGCAGCTCTTTGAACTCGACGTCCGTCCCGCGATGCCTTCCCGATCGGTCGGAATGGCGCTCGCCCGCAACGCGAACGTCTCGTTCGCGCTCCGCGCGTTCATGAATTTATTCAAGAGGAAAAACTGAGATATGAAAATTTTCGTTGTGGGAAGCGTCAATATGGATCTGGTCATCCGCGCGCCGTATATGCCGGAAAACGGCGTGACGATCGCGGGCGAAGGCTTCTTTTCCAATCCCGGCGGAAAGGGCGCAAATCAGGCGGTCGCCGTCGCAAAATTGGGCGGAACTTCGTACATGGTAGGGTGCGTGGGGAAAGAATTCGGCGAAGAGCTTGCCTCTGCGTTGCAGGGGTACGGCGTCTGTACGGAATTTCTCGAACGGCGCGAGGACGTATCCAGCGGAATCGCGGTCATCGTCGTCGTGGACGGCGACAATCGGATCATTCTCGACGAGGGAGCGAACGGGAAAGTCGATCGCGCGCTCGTCGACAGGGCGCTTTCGCATGCGGAAGCGGGGGATTATCTGATCGTTCAGCTGGAAATACCCGTTCCCGTGGTCGAATACGCCCTTGCGCGCGCGAAAGAGCTGGGCATGGTTACCGTACTCAATCCCGCGCCCGCCAAGAAAATTTCCGCGGCGGCTCTGAAAAATTGCGATTATTTTACGCCCAACCGTTCGGAGACGGAATTTTACACGGGAATCCGTCCGGAGGACGAGGAGAGCGTTCGTCGCTGCGCGGAGAAGCTGTTCGCTTCGGGCGTAAAGAACGTCGTGATTACGCTCGGCAAGAAGGGATCTGCTTACGTCGTGGACGGCAAATTCGGAACGCAGGGAATCTTTCCCGTCGAAACGGTGGACACGACGGGCGCGGGCGATACGTTCGTCGGCGCGTTCGTAACGCGTCTGTCCGAGGGCGCGTCCGCCGCGGAAGCGTTGCGGTTCGCGAGCAAGGCCTCCTCCCTGACCGTGACGCGTCGCGGGGCGCAACAGGCGATTCCCTATCGCCGCGAAGTGACGCTTTCCGAAGAATAGGGCGCGTCGTTCGCGACGGGCGAAAGCGACGTAAGAACGAATCGGATCGCTTGCGGCATAAAATGTAATACGCGGAAAAGGCTCGCGATCGGCGGGCTTTTTTCGACGAATTTTGAAGGAAAATTTTATGAATTTATTCGATATCACATTTTATGCTTGCGACGACGGTTGCGACTGCGGTTGCGGCTGTTGCTGTACGTCTAAAACGATTTTCGTCCGCTCGTTTACGGGAATTACGGGCGCAACGGGCGCGACGGGCGCAACAGGATCAACGGGCGCAACGGGCGCAACGGGCGCGACGGGACCTACGGGTGCGACGGGTACTGCCGGAGCAACGGGACCTACGGGCGCAACAGGACCTACGGGCGCAACGGGACCTACGGGTCCGACGGGCGCAACGGGCGCGACGGGAACCGCGGAGACGCTTGCGGTCGGAACGACGACGACGGGCGACGCGGGAACGGAGGCTTCCGTAACGGATAGCGGCGGTTCGCCGAATCACGTTTTCGATTTCGTGCTCCCTCGGGGAAGCGACGGCGAAGACGGCGCAACGGGCGCAACGGGCGCGACGGGCGCAACAGGACCTACGGGCGCAACGGGACCTACGGGCGCAACAGGATCGACGGGCGCAACGGGCGCGACGGGACCTACGGGCGCAACAGGACCGACGGGCGCAACGGGCGCAACCGGGAAATGCGACTGTCACGGGGCTTCGATCGAGGCTTTGCTGCTTGCCGCATGCAGAGTCAATCAAAAGGAAGCGTATGCGGAATTTTCGTCGGTTGAGAAATATCCCGAGGGTTGTACGGATTTCGACGTCGACGGGGAAAGCGTTACGTTGACGAAGACGGCGCTCTATGAGGTCTGCTACAACGTATGTTATCCGAACGACGGTTGCGAACAGGCGAGCGCGGCGATCGAACGCAACGGGAAGATCGTCTGCGAGAGCTTGCGCGCCTTACCGAAGATGCAAAAGGGCGTTTCCGCGCGCTGTTTGTTTGCGGGAAACGCGGGCGACGTGCTGAAATTGAAAGTGACGGGAACGGAGCTTTTCAAAGACGTGCAGATTTCGTTCGATCTGAAAGAGATTTCGTTCTGCAAAGAGAGAAACTGACTGGAAGGCGATTGTCTCAATCAATCGTTCTTCCGACGATAAACGGAACGGACGGGCGCGGAAAAGCGTCCGTCCGTTTTCGTATGCCGTCTCGGAACAATCGACTGACAATGCTTCCGTCGTCTTGTTCAGACGTTTTTGCTTTTTCGTACCGTTAACGCTATGTTCTTCCTTTTTCAGAACGGAAAATCGCTTGCGTTCTCATCTTCGTCCGATTTATAATAACCGTAAGCGTTCGCGCTTTTCTCTATGAGAAAAAAAGGGGGGGGCGGCGATCGGAACTTCGGAAGGAATCGCATGACGATTCCGTGAAATCGGAGGTAAAATTTTTTCATACGCTTGCAAAATCTCTGCCGCCGTGTTATAATAAACCGAATGCAATCCGACCGTCGGAGGGGAGATCGGTGCGGCGAGCGGAAACGCGTACCCGACGGAGCGGAAAAGAGGACGGATTATGGAAGAAGAAATTATCGGCGCGATCGCGGAAGCGGAACAACGCGCGACGGAGATCAGAGAGCGCGCGGCAATCCGCGCCGCGGAAATCGCGGCGCAGGCGGAAGCGGAAGCGCAACAAATCGCAAAGGCTTCGGAAGAATCGTGCAAAGCGTATCGGGACGCGCAGATCGCCGCCGCGGAGCAGTCGTCGCGCAAGGCGTATGCGGAGACGGTTTCCGCCCGTCGGACGGAGGCGGAAGACTATGCCGACGAAATTCTCAATAAAACGGAAGTGAGCGTCGTCGGTATCGTAAGGAGGATTTTCGGTGATCGCTGAAATGGAGAAGCTCAACCTCATCGCGATGTCTTACGACAGGGACGCCGTTCTGAACGCCCTGCAAAAGACGAACGCCGCAGAGGTCAAACTCCACACGGAACGCGCGCAGACGCAGGCGCTCCCTTCGGAGGGCGGCGAATTGCGCGAATATCTCGCCTCTCTCGAATCCGCGCTCGACGCGTTGACTCGGGAGACGGAAGCCTATCTCAAAGCGCGGAAACTCAAATCGGACGTGCTTTCGGACGGGTTTGAAGTATCGTACGGCGATTTTATGGCGGCGCGGGAGAAAAGAGCGGAAGCGGACGCGCTCGTCGCGCAGATCAACGCGCTTTCGGAGAGTCGGAACGCCTGCAAAACGGAACTTGCGTCGGTGCGGCGTACGATCGCCGCGGCGGAACCTTACGCCCGTTTCGGAATGCGGTTCTCCGCCTTTCGGGAGACGGCGCATACGCGCGCACGGCTCGGGATTGTTCCCGTTGCGGCAAAGCAGGCGTTGACGGACGCGCTCGCGCTCGTTCCGACGGCGGCTTTCGCCGTCTACGGAGAGGAGAACGATTGGGCGGTGATCGCCGTGTTTTCCCATAAGAGCGAGAGCGAGACGGACGGATTGTTGCAGGAAGCGGGGTTCGTATCCTGTCCGTTCGAGGGAGACCGTACGGGCGAGGAACTGTACGCGGACCTGAAAGAGAAGGAACGCGCGATCGAAGAAAAAGACGCCGCCGCGTGCGAACGGTTTTTCCGATTCAGCGAAAAGATCGCGTTCTTAAAGACGTATTGCGATTACGTCGCGTTTGAATTGGAAAAAGCGGAGCTTTCGGACAAACTTCGCGGCACGGAGCGGACGTTTCTGCTCGAAGCGTACGTTCCGAAGATCGCGGAAGAGCGGGTGAAAGAGGCGCTTACGGAAGTTTCCCACGCCGTATATTTTGAATTTTCGGAGGTTTCGGAGGACGAAATTCCCCCGACGCTGATGCGGAACAATCCCGTCGCGAGAAATTTCGAGACGATCACCAATCTCTATTCCCCGCCCAACGCGCGGGAGCTGGATCCGACCTCGGTCATGGCGTTCTTTTACAGCGTCTTTCTGGGCTTCATCATGGGCGACGTCGGGTACGGACTGTTGATGACGGTCGGCGGCGGGCTGGTCTATTATAAGAACAGAGCGCGCGACGGCGGACTCAAACGGCTTGCGGGCGTGTTTGCGATCGGCGGATTGTTTGCGATCGTCTGGGGGTTGTTGTTCAATTCCGTGTTCGGAATCACGCTTCCCTTTCTGAAAACGGTGATGCCCGACGCGCAAAAGGATATGTGGACGTTTATCGGGATCAAAATCCCGAGCGTGCTCGTGATCAGTCTGCTGATCGGAATCGTACAACTGTTCGCGGGCTATTGTTGTCGCGCGGCGCAGGATTGGCGCAGAAAGCAGGTCGTCGACGGGATTCTGGACGGCGTCGTATGGGCGGTATTTTCGCTCGGCGTCGGACTTGCCATCGTCGGATTCATCGAGGAAGCGAAGGTCTCCTTCCTTGCGAAAATCGGCGGCGTAACGGCGGGCGTTGCGCTCGCGGTCGCGATCCTGACCGCGGGACGGAAGGAAAAACTGCTCGGGAAGTTCACGAAAGGATTCGGCGCGGCGTACGGAGTGATCAACTACGCGTCCGACGTATTGAGCTACGCGCGGTTATACGGACTCATGCTCTCCGGCGCGGTCATCGCGCAGATCGTATCGCAATACGCGGTGCAATTCATTACGGGCGGGAACGTCGTCTTTGCGATTCTCGGCGTCGTACTGATGATCGTCGGGCATGCGTTCAATCTTGCGATCGGACTGCTCGGCGCGTACATTCACGACGCGCGTCTGCAATACGTAGAGTTTTACGGGCGTTTTTACGAGGGCGAGGGCGAACTGTTCTCACCGCTTGGTTCGAGACATAAATACGTGTATCTTGCGCCGTGCGCGGACGCGGAGAAAAAATGAGAAGCTGACCGCAGAAAACTGCGGAGCGAATAAAAAGGAAATAAATTACGGAGGTTTTTTCACTATGGGTACGTTATTTGAATCGGGATACGCCATCGCGATGATGGGAGTTGCGATCTGCGTTCTGCTCTGCGGCGTCGGTTCCGCAGTCGGTCTGTATAAGACGGGCAGCGCGTCGTCGGGCGTTCTGGGCGAAGATCCGAAGAAGTTCGGAAAGGTCATGGTGCTCGTACTGCTCCCCGCGACGCAGGGAATTTACGGCTTCATCATCGGCATTATCGCTTCCACTTCGGTGGTCGATTCCCTGACCGCGGCGCAGGGCTGGGCGATTCTGGGCGCATGCCTTCCGATGGCGATTTCCGGTCTGATTACGGGCATCTTTCAGGGCAAGACCGCGGCAAACTGTATTTATGCGGTCGGCAAACAGGAATCGCTGAGCGGTAAGCTGATCATCTATCCCGCCATGATCGAGTTCTATGCGATTCTCGGATTGATCATTTCCATCATGCTCGTCGCGGCGGTATAAGGAACGGTATGAGCAAAGAAGCGATCGTGGAAAGAATTCTTTCCGACGCGGAAGCGGAAGCCGCGGCAATCGTAAAAGAGGCGGAAGAAAAAGCGGAGAATATCGTCGCCGAGGCGCGTTCGCGCGCCGAAGCGCAGAGAAAACGCACCGAACGCGAGACAGCCGAACGCTGTAAAAGCATCGCCGACGGGAAAGCCGCTTCCGCGCGGCTCGATTCGGCGAAGATTCTGCTTGCGGAAAAACGGCGCGTGATCGACGCGATCTATGCGCGCGCCCGGGAACGGCTGATCGGACTGAGCGAAAAGGAATGTCTTTCCCTGACGGAAAAACTGCTTTCCGAATATGCGGAGCGCGGCGACGAAATCGTTTTTGCGGAAAACTACGGCTACGCTTCCGAGGCGGCGCGGTTGCCTGTCGTCAAAGAAAGGGCGTTGAAAATTTCGTCCGAACGGATCAAAATAAGCGGCGGGTTTGTGTTGCGCGGCGAAATCGCGGACAAAGATTTATCCTACGCCGCGCTTCTGGAAGCGGATCGCGAGGAGCAACAGGCGGCGCTCGCGGCGGAGCTGTTCAGATAATTTCTAAAAAGGTAACGGTATGGCAAAGGACGTTCTGTTCATCAACGGCGCGATCGCCGTAAAAGAAAAATATCTGTTGAAAGACAGGATTTTCAAACTCTGCGAGATGAACGCGGAGGACGCCTTTCGCGCCCTTCTCGAAAGCGGATTCGGCGGAACGGAGTCCGACGCGGAAAATTACGAGGCGTTGATCGCGGCGGAGGAGCGCGCGACGGACGCGTTTATCCGCGAAAACGCACCCTCCGCGGCGGAGGAGGCGTATCTGCTTTTTCCGCGCGATTTTCACAACGCGAAAGCGCTCGTGAAAGCGCGCTTTCTCGGGCTCGATCCGGAGCGCATGCTCGCGCCCGACGGAACCGTGTCCGTCTCCCGTCTGAAAGCGATTATCGGAAGCGGCGCATACGACGCGCTCGGCAAGGAGCTCGGCGGCGCGGTTGCGGAGTCGGAGGCGCTTTTTAGCGAATACGGACGGAGCGTATCGGGCGCGGAGATCGGTCGCGTCTTCGAGCAAGCGAAATACCGCGCGCTTGCGGACGTCTGTTCCGGGAACGGGACGTTGAAAAAGCTGATCGCCGCAAAAGCGGATCTGTCGAATCTTCTGACGGCGTACCGTTCTCCGTCTTACGACGCCGCCGAGCGTGCGTTCGTCGTCGGCGGAACGCTGAAAAAGGAGAGGTTTTCGGCGCTGTTCAAAGACGCGGAACGCGCGGAGCGCGCGTTCGACGAAACGCCTTACGCCGCGTTTGCGCGGTCGTGCGCCGAGGCGAAGCGGGCGGGACTGCCTCTGACCGAAGCGGAGCGGAAGTTCGCTTCCTACGAGACGGATTTTCTCGCAGCGCAGCGGTACGATCTTCAAAAAAATCAACCGTTCCTGTATTACGTGTTCCGCCGAAGGGCGGAAGCGGAGAACGTCCGCATCGTCTTTGTCTGTCTTTCGGCAGGCATGCGGGAGGCGGAAATCAAAGCGCGTTTAAGGACGTTCTGAGGAGGCAGTTATGATCGGAAAAATTGCGATCGTCGGAGACGGCGACAGCGTGATGGTCTTCCAGGCGGCGGGCGTCGCCGCGTTTCCCGCAGAGGACGAAAAGAAGGCGCGGGAAATCGTTCGGAAGATTGCGAAGGAATATAAGATCATCTTCCTGACGGAAGAGTTGGCGCGGCCGTTGAAAGATTTTTTGAAGCGGTTCGACGAAGAGCCGTATCCGATCGTTCTGAGCGTGCCGTCCAAAAACGGCAGCGCGGGATACGGCGAAGAAATTCTGAAAAACGCAATGGAGCGCGCGCTCGGCGTCGATATTCTCTTTCACGGGGACTGAGCGCGAAAAGATTCCCGACGCGATCGGGAAATCTGTGAAAAGGAAAGCGAGGATAGAAGATATGGCAGGTAAAACAGTAAAAATTTCCGGACCTCTGATTATCGCCGAGGGCATGGCGGACTGCAAAATGTTCGACGTCGTGCGCGTCTCCGAGAAGGGATTGATCGGCGAAATCATCGAATTGCGCGGAGACAAGGCGTCCGTTCAGGTCTACGAAGAGACCTCCGGGCTCGCCCCCGGAGAGGACGTCGTTTCCACGGGCGAACCGCTTTCGGTAGAGCTTGCGCCCGGACTTCTGACGGGAATTTTCGACGGAATCCAGCGTCCGCTGACGGCGCTGTATTTTCAGTACGGCGCCCGCATATCGAGAGGCGTATTCGTCAATCATCTCGATCGCGAAAAGGAATGGCGGTTTCTTCCCCGCGTCGAAGAGGGGGATCGGGTGGAAGAGGGCGACGTGCTCGGCGTGGTGCAGGAGACGGAACTCATCGAACACCGGATTCTCGTTCCGAACGGAATCAGAGGAACGGTCAAATCCGTCGTTCCCGAAGGGGAGTACGTCATCGAGGACGAAATCGCCGTTATCGCTACGGAGACGGGCGATCAATCCGTGAGCATGTTGCGGAAATGGCCGGTAAGACGGGGCAGACCGTATCGGGAAAAGCTCTCTCCCGACCATCCCATGGTAACGGGACAGCGCGTCATCGACACCCTGTTCCCGATCGCGAAAGGCGGCGTGGCGGCGGTTCCCGGTCCCTTCGGGAGCGGGAAGACGGTCGTTCAGCATCAGCTTGCCAAGTGGGCGGACGCGGACATCATCGTATATATCGGCTGCGGGGAGCGCGGAAACGAAATGACGGACGTGCTCAACGAATTTCCCGCGTTGAAAGATCCCAAATCGGGAGAGCCGATCATGAAACGTACCGTTCTCATCGCGAACACCTCGGACATGCCCGTGGCTGCGCGGGAAGCGTCCATCTATACGGGGATCACGATTGCGGAATATTTCCGCGACATGGGGTATAACGTCGCGATCATGGCGGACTCCACGTCCCGCTGGGCAGAGGCGTTGCGCGAAATGAGCGGACGGTTGGAAGAGATGCCGGGCGACGAAGGCTATCCCGCCTATCTTGCAAGCCGTCTCGCGGAATTTTACGAGCGCGCGGGAATCGTGAAACTGCTCGGTTCCGGCGATCGGACGGGATCGGTTACGGCGATCGGCGCGGTTTCGCCTCCCGGCGGCGACCTGAGCGAACCCGTCTCGCAGGCGACGCTCCGAATCGTCAAAGTGTTCTGGGGACTGAGCGCGTCGCTCGCTTATAAGCGGCACTTCCCCGCGATCGATTGGTTGATCAGTTATTCCCTCTACGCCGACCGCATGAAGGAATGGTACGACGAGAACGTGGGCGCGGATTTCTTCCGTTGCCGCCAGTTCGTCATGACGGCGTTGCAGGAGGAGGCGGCGCTGGACGAGATCGTTCGTCTCGTCGGCATGGACGCGCTCTCCGCGAAAGACCGACTGACGATGGAAACGGCGAAGATGATCCGTGAGGACTATCTGCATCAGAACGCGTTCGACGACGTGGATACCTATACGTCCATGAAGAAACAGTTCCTGATGCTCCGACTCATCTATGAATTCGACCGTCTCGGACGGGAAGCGCTGGCAAGTTATGCCGACGTAAACGACGTGCTTGCCTGTTCCGCAAAGGAAAAAATCGGGCGCGCAAAGTATATTCCGGAGGAAAACCTCTCCGAATTCGACGCGATCGTAAGAGAAATGAACGCCGAAATGAAGGCGTTGGCGCAGGGAGGAAGCGAGGATGTTTAAGGAATATAAAACCATTCGCGAGGTGGTAGGACCTCTGATGCTCGTCGAGGGAGTCGAGGGCGTCGCTTATAACGAACTCGTGGATATCGTCGGTTCAAACGGAGAAGTCCGGCGCGGAAAGGTATTGGAAATCAACCGCGATAAAGCGGTCGTACAGCTCTTTGAAAGCGCGCAGGGGTTGCAGATCTCCTCCGCGAAGGCGCGCTTTTTAGGACACAGTCAGGAGCTGTCCGTTTCAAAAGACATGCTCGGACGGGTATTCGACGGCATGGGAAACCCCCGCGACGGCGGCGCGCCCGTCATTCCCGAAAAGAAGATGGACATCAACGGCGAGCCGATCAATCCGGCGGCGCGCGACTATCCCAACGAATTCATTCAGACGGGCGTCTCCGCCATCGACGGTCTGAACACGCTTGTCCGCGGACAGAAGTTGCCCGTGTTTTCGATGAGCGGGTTGCCGCATGCGGAACTTGCGGCTCAGATCGCGCGGCAGGCGAAGGTGCGCAGCGGCGACAGTAAATTCGCCGTCGTGTTCGCGGCGATCGGGATTACGTTTGAAGAGGCGCAGTACTTTGTGGACGATTTCAAAAAGACGGGCGCGATCGAACGCACGGTTCTGTTTACCAATCTCGCAAACGACCCCGCCGTCGAACGGATCGCGACGCCCCGCATGGCGCTCACCTGCGCCGAATATCTCGCGTTTGAATGCGGTATGCACGTGCTCGTCATCATGACGGACATCACGAACTATGCCGAGGCGTTGCGGGAGGTCTCCGCGGCGCGGCGGGAAGTGCCCGGTCGGCGCGGCTATCCCGGCTATCTCTACACCGACCTCGCGTCCCTGTACGAGCGCGCGGGCAGAATCCGCGGTTGCGCCGGTTCGATCACCCAGATCCCTATCTTAACGATGCCTGAGGACGATAAAACGCACCCCATTCCCGATCTTACGGGATACATTACGGAGGGGCAGATCATTCTTTCGCGCGATCTCTATAAAAAGGGAATCAATCCGCCCATCGACGTATTGCCCTCGCTTTCCCGCTTAAAAGACAAGGGAATCGGCAGAGGCAAGACGAGAGAGGATCATGCGGACACGATGAATCAGTTGTTCGCGGCGTACGCCCGCGGAAAAGAGAGCAAAGAGCTCTCCGCGATTCTGGGCGAAGCGGCGCTTTCGGAGGAGGATAAACTGTTCGCAAAATTTGCCGAACAGTTTGAAAAGAGATACGTCAATCAGGGATTTTCGACCGACCGTTCGATCGAGGAGACGCTCGACCTCGGTTGGGAATTGATGCGGATTTTGCCCGTCGGAGAACTCAAACGGATTCGGAAAGAGTATATCGACCGCTATCTGAACGCCGACGGCAAGACAGAGGAATAGACCATGGCAAGGCTGAACGTAAATCCGACGCGAATGGAGTTGAAAAAACTCACGGCGCGTCTGAATACCGCCGTTCGCGGACATAAACTGCTCAAAGACAAATCGGACGAAATGGTGCGGCGGTTTACGGAAATCGTCCGCGAGGATAAACGTCTGCGCGACGCCGTGGAGGCGGAGCTGTCGAATACCTTGAAACAGTTTTCCGTCGCGCGTTCAGTGACGCCCGCTTACAGCGCGGAGGCGGCGTTTTCCATGCCGTCCGTCGCGATCGAAGCGGAGTGCGGAATCGACAACGTCATGGGCGTGGAAGTTCCGAAGGTGGAAATGAGCGCCCGTCGGGCGGAGGGACTTCCCTATGCGTATGCGGAAATTACGAGCGAGGCGGATTATTCCGTGGACATGGTTACCGCTTTACTTCCGCAGATGATTCTTCTTGCCGTCACGGAGAAGAAGATGCGCATGCTTGCCGATGAAATCGAACGCAACAAACGGCGCGTGAACGCTCTCGAATACGTCATGATTCCGCAGCTGGAAGAAACGATCAAATATATCAAAGACAAGTTGAGCGAAAACGAGCGCGCGGCTGTCGTAAGACTGATGAAAGTCAAGAGTAAAGCCTGATAAAAACGTCCCGCAAGGGGCGTTTTTCTTTCGGAAAACGCGATGATTGTTTCATGATCTACGGGAAAATAGTTTAGAATCCGTCCGAAAAGCAATACTTTGAAGAGAAAGGGCAGAGGGCGGAAACATGGAGCGGATTCCGAAACATATCGGCGTCATTCCGGACGGAAACAGGCGCTGGGCGACGAAAAACGGATTGAAAAAGGAAGAGGGATATGCTTACGGATTGGAGCCGGGACTGCGGCTTTTGCAAGCGGCGAAACGGCGCGGCGTACGGGAGCTGACCTATTACGGATTCACGGTGGATAATTGCAAACGCCCCAAAGAGCAAGTGTCGGCGTTTTCGGGAGCTTGTTCGGAAGCGGTTAAAATGATCGGCGGGGAAGCGGCGTCTCTGTACGTCGTCGGGAACACGCAATCGGAGCGCTTTCCGAAAGACCTGCTTCCCTATACCTCCCGTGCGGAAGAGAAAGAAGGGGACTCCGTTCGGGTGAATTTTCTCGTCAATTACGGCTGGGAATGGGATATGAAGAACGGCTGGGCTTCGCGCGGGATTCCGCGCGTCGATCTGGTCATTCGTTGGGGCGGAATGAGACGGCTTTCGGGGTTTCTGCCCATTCAGACGGTTTACTCGGATATTTACGTCGTCGATGATTTGTGGCCGGACTTTCGGGAAGAACAGTTGGATCGCGCGCTTCAATGGTATCGGAAGCAGGACGTCACGTTGGGCGGTTAACTTAGGGAATCGGCATATCGGAACATGAAACAACGGCGCGGGAATTCCGCGCCGTTTCCGTTTCTGAAATTCAGCCTTTCAATCGTTCTTGAAATTCGTTCCAACCCTGCTCCACAAACTGTTTCTGATAGGGGGCGAGATAGCTCAGCAAGCCCAACAGCTCGCCGACGTGAACGAGTTCCTCGTTTCGGATATTTTCCCAGGTACTCCCCGCAATGGGAATGCCCGTCTTATGTAAGTGATCGTCGTATTGGATAATCGCTTCCAATTCCCCGATCAGATCTTTTCTGGCATTCTGAATGGTTTCAAAGTCTCCGTTGTTGAGAGTTCCGTTTCTGGCGTTGTTATTGTTTACGGGATTAAAATTAAACATACATTCTCCTTTCATAGCATTATATTCGTTGTGCGTAATCGAACGTTCCCCGCAAACAAAAGAAACCGCCGCATAAATCTCTCTTTTATTAAACGTTAATTATTAAACAATAGAAACGTCTGTTAGAACGGAATAATCCCCGTCCTGTTCGGCGTCTGTGGCAAAAACCACGCTCGGTTCGCCGTTGCCGCCTATCCCGATTTGCAATTCGTACTCTCCTTTCGGTAACGACGCGGGAATTTTCAGCGTAACGGTTTCTTCATACTTTCCTTGTATCCATCCGCGTATATCGATATCCGTCTTAAATTCCCGCAATAAATTCTCTTTTTTTCATGCAAAGACCGAAGCCTTTTCCCGCAAATGTCGCAGAAAAACCGATTTTTCCGCCGGAAAGCAGCTCTGCGGCAACACGTGACGGTGACACGGAGACAAAGTAATCGTCGGCATA
>CAMGEK010000021.1 GCA_946055105.1 uncultured Clostridia bacterium | reverse complement strand
TTGAGCTTCTTCAACGCCTGAATGTCGGGCTTGACCGTGATTTCAAATCCGAGACCATTGAGACGGCGCGCCGTATCCTGGAACATGTTGTACGCCGGGTGATCGGTCGTCTCGCCTGCAATCGTAAAGGTGATTTCGAGTTTCTTCCCGCCTTTCATATAGACGGGTTTCCCCGCGGAGTTCTTTTCCGTCGTGCTCCTGCTCCATCCCGCAGCTTCCACCAGATCGGTTATGACTTTGTCGTCCGCCGCATAAGCCGCGTCGGGATACGCCGTCACGTTCTTCGGGTACGCCCAGGAGGTCGTCGACATCGGACGGTAAATGACTTCCGCAAGATTTCCGCCGTAATAGTTTCGTACGATCGAAGCGGTGTCCATCGCCCTCATGATCGCCTGACGAACCTCTACGTCGGGTACGAATTTCGGGTTGATTCCGACGTAACCGTAACCGCCCGTCTTGTAATAGCCGGAAGTCAGATGCTCGGCGGAAGAGACGGCGTTCTGATTGCTCGGCGTCGCGTTCGGCGTACCGTAATCGATCTCGCCCTTTTGCAACGCGCTCAGAATCTTATCGTCGCCCATGACTTTATAGTTAACGTATTTGATCTTCGCGTTTTGAATGTTTTTCCCCGTCGTTTCAAAATAGGAATTGCGCTCGAAGTAAACGACGTTGTTACTGCAAAACGTACTCTTCGACACGTTGTTTCCGTCCGCGCTCGACGCCTTGTACGCGCCCGCACCCACGGGCAAGCCGTTTTTATCGGGGGCTTTCAGTACGTCGTTGAAGAAATTGCTGTCGCCCATCTCCACGCCGAAATGCGTCCTGCCGTCCGCCGCCGCTGCGTGCGCTTCGTCCGAATAGTAGTGCATGGGCGCAACGACGAACCCGAAGTTCCAGATCGCCTTGGGATCGACGCCGTTGATGACGATCTTCAACACGTCGTGCTCTCCGTCGAGCGCCCGACCGTTGAAATTCGTCGTCTTGGAAGTCGTGATTCCGGAAATCGTCTCCACGGCAAGCTGTCCGTTGTTCTTTTTGCCGTTATAGTACTCCGTTCTCGCCTCGGCGGCAAACGCTTCGAGCGCGTTGTTCGCCGTCGCCCAGTATTGCAGAACGTTCGCAATCTGGCTCTGCTCCGTATAGTTGTCGTAAACGAGTCCGATCGCACATTCGCGCTGCAACTGCAACAGCGCGTAATCGCGGTCGCAGTGATTCTCATTCATATATGCGGAAACCTTTCCGTCCGTCGTGGCGGAGTTGATTTCTTCGATGAAATGTTGCGCGCTGATTCTGCCTTCCTCGCCCTCCGTGCTGCCCTGTACGTTGGGCTGTAACGTCGTGACGTATTTTCCGCCCGCGTCTTTTACCGCGTCCTTTCCGCCGGTGGCGGCGTTGTTGCGGTATTGCACGCGGACAAGACCTTCGTTATAAAGATACGCTTCCCACGCCGCGTTGAACGAATAGGTGTCTTTATACGTCTCCGCCCAGCTCGTTTCGATCGTCGTCCAATCGCTCTCCGCCTCTTCGCGGAAGAGCTTTTTCACCGTGTTGAGGTCTTCTTCCGAATAATTCGATTCGTCGTTATTCGACCAATCGATGAGCTTGCGGACTCTCGCCCGCGCATCGGTATAGAATCCGCTTTCGTAATCGGCGTCCGAGTCGTCGTTCAGAGCGGGATCCTGCGCGCGGTATGCCTTCAATCCCTGAATGTCCGTCGAATAAATGGTCGAAGAACCCGTATAAGCGGGATCGAGATAGACGTAGAGATTGAACAGCACGTCTTTGATCGTAAGATCGACGCCGTCGCTGTATTTGATCCCGTTTTTGATGAGGAACTGATACTCCGTCGTGCCGTTCACGTCGCCCGAAGAAGTCACCGAACCCGCGGCGTCTTTCATGGTCACCGTATAATCCTGAACGACCGTCGGCCAATCGTCGCCGCAGGCGGGTTCGCCGTTCTCGTCAGACGTCAACATGCTGATCTGCGTCATCGAAGCGATCTCCGCATCGTTCTGCGAGGTAGAGAAGAACGGATTGAAGTTCTTATCGAGCGCGCCGATTGCCAGAAGCAACGCCCGCGACTCGGTATCGAGATTTCCGCCGCCCTTGCACCCCACGCCGGAAAACATGGCGCAACAAAGTCCTACACATACTACTGCTTTCAAAGCCTTTTTCATCTGAAAAGCCTCCTTTTTTACTCTTATGATTCGCCGACAACGGACTCGCCGCCGATCGTCAACCGCGCGTCGGAGACGGAAATCCCTCCGAACCGCTCTGCAAACGCCGCGTCGCTTGCCGCTCCGCCGAACAACCAATGACCGGTATTGTAACTTCCGCCGATCTTCTGGATATTCATGATCGTCGTATCCGACGGGCAGGAAATATTCAGCGAAACCGTTTCAAAACGAAAATTTTCAAAGCTTGCGCCCGTCTCGGCGTCCGAACAGATCGCGTACAGAGACGGACTCCCCGTCTTGACCGTATAATCGATCGTAACGCCTGAGAACGTGAGATCTTTCACTTCCGCCGTCGCGCCGATCTTTCCGAACGCTCCGTACGCATCGTCTCCGCTGATCCCTTCGCGCTTCATCTTAAAGTTGGAGATCGTCTTTCCGTTGCCCTGAACAACGCTTCGGATTCCCGCGGGACATGCAAACGCCTGTCCGTTGCAATCGATATCGGCAAAGACGTAGTAACGGTTTTGCGCGTTCAGACCGAAGAACATGCTCTTGACGTCGCTCGCCGTTTTCACGACCGTCCAAAGCCCCGGAATATATTTCGCATAGATCACGGGATTGGTTTCGTCGTTCGGACGGGCGACCGCGCCGCTCAACGGAACGGTGCAAGCCTCGTCCGTGTAGAACGCGAGGAAAGTGGAATCGGAGCTTTCGAGCGGCGTCGTCGGCTGAATGGAAGAGCTCTTTCCGAACATTTCCGATTTGATCACGTCGCCGTTCCGATACTCCTTTCCCTCTTTGTCACGGACGGAAACCTCCGATACCAAGACGTATTCCAGACGGACGTCCTCCCGCCAATGCGCGCACAGATACCAATGCTCGTTCTCCTGAATCCGCAACGGAAATTCCGCCTTTCTGTCCGTACTCTTGACGATAGAACGCTCTTCGTCGACAAATACGGGCGTTTCGACGCCGTTTCCGTCCGTCGTCGTCTCGACGAAATACCATCCGTCGAAAATATAGCCGTCCAGACCGACCGTCACCTGCGTAATCGATTCGTCGCCTCCGACGTTGAGAACGGGCGCATCCGCGCGATAGTACAATTCCCTCACGCGCTTGCTCTGCGAACCGTCGAACGTGCCCTCTTGCGAATAATAGGTCACGCGGCAGGAGTAGCTCCCCTCTTCCAGCAATTTATCCAGAGATTTCTCCCCGACCGCGCACCCTGCGACTGCGAACAACGCCGCAAGAACGAACATAACGGACAGAATGATTTTCTTTTTCTTATTCATGGCGTGTTTCGTCCTCTTCCGTTTGATTTACCGCTTCGGGCGCGGGCTGCGACTCCTGATCGGTCGCACCGTCGGTCGGTTGCGATTCGGTCTCCGACGCATCGTCGGTCGCGCCGTCGGTCGGATTATGATCCGCGCCGTCGGTCGGTTGCGATTCGGTCTCCGACGCGCCGTATTTCGCCGTTTTCCGTTTCTTTATTACGACGACCGTTACGACCGCTCCGACGGCAAGCGCCGCCGCGGCGCAGACGGGAACGATCACCCAGACGGGATTGAATCCGCCGTCCTCCGTCTCCTCCTCGCCCGCGGCGTTTTCGCCCGTGACGGTGATCGGAACGCGGACTTCCAGCCCGCCGTAACCGACGAGCACGACGTCCGAATACAATTCGGATAATGCGCCGTCGTATCCCGTCGCAACGGAAACGAGAGACAGATCCGCCTCTTCGGACGAATAGTCGTCATAGGTAACGATGAGTTTGAGTCCCTCCATGCTGAACCGTTCGCCGCTCCGATAGACGGACTTATGCGCGCTGTCCGCGGAGATCGTAAGGGTAGCGGGCGTTACGACGATTCCGAAACGCTGTTTGACCGATTTCAAAGCCGCTTCGACGGCAAACAGTTTTTCCGCGTTTTCCTCTCCGAGGAAGGCGAGCTGTTCCGCCGAATACGCTTCTTTTCCGATTTTTTCGTAATTCATGTGCGCCGTTTTCACCGCTTCGGAAAAGGCTCTGATCTCGTTTTTATTTTCCTCGGTCACGGGAAGGGTATTCCACGACGAAACCTCGTCCACGGAACAGAATCCCTCGATCGCGGTTTTCAATGCGCGCGTCGTGTCGTTCATGAGAACGCCGATCTTCGTTTTCGCGCCGAAATAATAGCGGTAAACGTAATTGTCGTATCCGACGCCGTTCGTAGGATACAGGATCGAAACGGTACTCGACGCGGGCGCCGTCATGATCGGCGTGTGACCGATCAGTTCGTCTTTGAAATTGCAGTAGGACAGCGAGAAGAAACCGCTGATCGCAGGTTCCCGCAACGCCGTCTGCAAAACGGGCGCCTGAATGGATTCAAAGCGGTATTCGCTCGCATTGCAGGCATAGAACGCGCCGTCTCCGATCGACAGCACGCTGTAAGGAAGCACGACCGTGCGCACGGAAGTCGCAGGAACGTAGGCGAACGCGTTCGCCGCGATCGTGAGCGTTCCCTCTTTGATCCGATACGTTTTATCGTCCGCCGCAACGCGCGCGACGGGATATGCGATCAGTTCGTATTCGTTTTCCGAAACGGCGCGGTACAGAACCCCGTCCTCCGAAAAGTAGCGTTCGTTTTCCGCCGCGACGGAGATTTCCGTCAGATTTTTAGATTTGGTAAACGCGCCGTATCCGATCCGCTCCGTCGAAGCGGGCAGAGTAATCGCGCTTTCTTTGCCGCCGAAGAACGCGCCGATCCCGATTTCCCGCAAAGAATCGCCGAATCCGACGGAAGTATATCCCCTCTCCTGCGCGGAGTCGAGCGCGAACGCATAGTCTCCGATTGTCTGAGCGGCGCTTAAATCGAGCGAGTCGATTGCGTGGCAACGATAGAACGCGCCGTATCCGAATTCACGGACGCCGTTCAGTCCCGAAACGGAAAGTTCGGTACATCCCGAAAACGCCATCGTGCCGACTTTCTCGACGTTGCCGAGATCGATCGAAGTCAGAGATGAACATTCCGCGAACGCCGCCTCGCCGATTTCCCCGATTCCCGTTCCGAGCGTTACGCGTTGCAAAGGCGTACCGTAGAACGTTCCCTCGCCCGTCGTTTTCGCGTCGTCGCCGAACGTAACGGAAGTGATGCCGCTCTCTAAAAACGCGGCCGCGCCGAGTTTTTCCACGGCGAGAAGCGTCGCCGTCTCCAACGACGCGCATCTGTGAAACGCGCGCGCGCCGACTTCTTTGACCGACGCGGGGAGTTCGACGGAGGCGATCGCCGTTCCGCTGAACGCCTCTTCCCCGATCGTCTTAACGTTCGGAGTGCCGACAAAGGTCACCGTCTGCAACGAAGCACAGTCTTTGAACGCCCGCGCGCCGACGGATCTGACCGATTCGGGGATCGCAACAGACTGCAATCCGCTCCCCGTAAACGCCTCGTCCGCGATTTCCGAAAGGTTCGGAAGCGAAACCGCGGTCAGGTTCAGTCCTGCGAACGCGCCCTTTCCGACGCTCGTCAGACTCGCCGCGCCGCTCAGATCCAGCCCGGTCGTGCCGCGCGTCGCGCTTATTTTACTGTTCGAGAACGCATAGTCCGCGATCGCGGTCGTATCGTTTCGGAGCGACCACCCCGAACCGATCTCTTCCGCGGCGAAGATCAGCGTCGTCCCGCGATAAATATTGCCGTCCGTTTGGGTATATCCGTTTGCCGCAAGACGGGTAAACGCGATTCCCTCAGGGAACGCAGATCTTCCGAATGCGGCGTTTGCGGGCAATTCGATCTGCGAGAGCGCAGTTCCCGCGAACGCGTAATCGCCGACGACGGAAACGCCGCCCGAAAACGTTACAGACGAAAGCAACGCGCAATCCCGGAAGGCGTTCGCTCCGATAGAATAGAGCGAGTTTCCGAACGTCGCCGCCGTGAGCGCGACGCAGCCGCTGAACGCGCCTTCGGAGACGACGGAGGACGCGATCGTAACGCCGTCCGCGCCGAGTTTTTCACAGCCGCGGAACATGTTCTTTCCGATCGCGGTAAACGTATCCGTCGTGATCGTCTCCAAATTGACGCAACCCTCGAATACGGACTCCCCGCTCATGTGCAATCCCGTGAGATCGGCTTCCCGCAAAGACGTACAACCCGCGAAAGCATAGTCGTTCATCGTGCCGATTGCGGACATCTTCACGACTTCCGTAAGCGCGGCGCAGTCCTTGAACGCGCGTTTGTCGAGCGTAAAGGTCTTGCAGTTGCTGAAATCGAGCTTCCGAAGAGAGATGCAGCCCTGGAACGCGTCGCGCACGATCATCGTCAACGCCGCGTCCGCGATCTCCATCGCGTCCTTTTGAATGAAATACACTTCTTCGAGATTTTTACAGTTCAAAAACGCGCGTTCATTGATCTGCGTGACCGTCTTGGGAATGATCACGGTTCTGACGTTGCTGTTTTTGAACGCTTCCTCCCCGATCGTCATGATATTCATGTCGTCGGGAATGACGACCTCTTCGCTCGTACCGTGATAAGCCGTCAGAACGAAGTTGGAGACGGTGAACGGTTCCACCACGTTCAAGAGAACGCTCGTCGTATAGGGCGTCTCTTTGTCGCCGTCCATAACCCGCGCCGTAATGCTTGCAGAACCGCGCTTGTTGCCCGTCGTCACCCGCCCCGTCTGATCGACGGCGGCGATTGCAGGGTTGGAACTCTCCCAACGCAGTAGAAGCTTGCTTTCGGGATAATACCAAGGCGTCGTCTCTACGTCGAGCGTGAACGTCTCGCCCGCGTTGACGGAGACCGAGCCGACCGCTTTTACGAGATTGCCCGATTCCGTTTTGATCGTTCCGAACGAAATCGACGGCATCGGAAGTTTGACGTCGCTTGCTACGACGTGTACGGTCAGTTTCTCCTTCATGCCGTCTTTGCCGATGACGGTGATCGTCGCGTCGCCCTCTTTCGCGGCGAAAATTTCGCCGTTGCGCACGTCCGCGACGGAACGGAAGGACGTTTCCCAAGTGAAATTGGAGAGATTCGCGTTCCCCTCGTATTCGAGCTCCACGCGATAGGTCTGATTGACGCCGAGCGTAATCTCCTTATCGCCGACGATGCGGAACGAGTCGGGCAAGGCAGCCGCTTGGGAAGAGGAAAACGAGAGTTTGTACACCTTATGATTGAGCGCGCAATCCTCTACCTGAACGTACAGCCTGTTCTCGTATTTCTCATAGAAATTCGTAATATCGATCGAAACGGTCGTCGTTCCGTTTTTCACGGCGTTATACACGGGCGTCACGTACTCGGTCGCGAGATGCAGCTGCTCCACGGAAGTTATTTGATCGCTTTCCGAATAGCAGAGCAGAACGGACTGCGCGTAATGATTGTCGTAAACGTCGAGATCGAGGAATACTTTCTGTTTCGTCTGGTTATTTTCTTTATAATCGTAATAGCGGATTCGGGAATCGACCAGAACGGGAGCATCGTAATCGACGTAGAAAATCATCGAAAATTCGTTTTCCGCGTTGTCGTCCTCAGTCGTTCCGCGGTCGTCCGCGTCGAAATAGAAATGGAAATCGAGACGGTATTTCCCGTTGGAGACCAATCCGAGCGCTTCCGGATCGTTAAATTCGAGCAATACCTGCGCGGGAACGTTGCTCCCGCCGCTCGAATGCGCCTTCCCCACCCGATAAACGGCGTCCCGTTTGATCAGCTCGCCCGTTTCCTCGTTGTACAAATCGTACGTTACGACTTCGGCGTTCCGCAACAGCCCCGCATAGAGCGCCTTGATTCCGACCGAAGTAAAGTAGTCTTCGTCTTCGCCGGGATTATCGACGTTGTACACCGACACCGCCGCGCGGTCGGCGTCCGTATAGATCTGTTCCGCGTTCTCGTCCTGAATATACGGGAATCCGCCGATCGGAAGCGTGTATTTTTCGTTGTAATAATAAGAATACGCCTGCGTCGCCCAGATGCTCGCGCGGGGGCGTTCGTTATCGTTCAGCGAAGTGTCCTTTTCAAACGCGGCGATCTCGTAACAGTCGTAATCGAGCATCGGCGCCGCTTTCCAATCCCCGTAAAAGCCCATGAACGGAAGCGTCAGCGTGCATTGCTCGCCCTCTCCCGCAAGTTGCAGGAACCCTTCCACGAACATTCCGTTGACGAAATTTTTGTCCAGATACTCTTTCTCCGCTTCGGAGAGCCGCAACGTCACGTCGATCGACGCGCTCTCTCCCGCTCCGACGGAGAAACTTTCACCCTCGGCGACGGCGGTTCCGTTCACCTTCCATTCGGCGGGAAGATCGGTCAGCATGTGCGCCTTTTCCGCAACCGCCAATCCGTCGACGGAGAGCGTCTCCGTCATGAAGAGGGATTGCGTACGGAACGACAGCGCCTGCGCGCCGAAATTTTTAACGTGGAATCTGATCTGATAGACGCCGTTTTTATCCTCGTCCGCTCCGAGCTCGTATTTCGGACGATCGTCCACCGCGCCGCCCTCCGATTCGAGCGTGTAGAGATAGGCGTTCGTCGTAAAGACGTTTGAAAGCGTCGCAAGTCCCGAACCCTGTTTGCGGGGGGAATACGGCAGCCTGTCCTCGCTATATACGGTGGTCGCCGTACTCATCATGATCTGATTGGTCAGGCGCGTCAGTTCGACGCTCGTAAGGTCGGAGAATCTCCCTTTGAGATAACCCCTGAGAAGCGCCGTAAAGCCCGCAAGGTTGGGGCTCGCCATACTCGTTCCGCTCATCTCGTCGTATCCGCCCGATACGGTGGAGGTGATTTCGCCGCCGTGCGCCGTGACGTCGGGTTTGAGTTTTAAGTCGGGCGTCGTGCCCCAGGAGGAATAGTCGTTCATGAACGGTCCGGACGCATACGACGCGTCCACCGTGAGCCGTCCCGTCGATTTTTCGCCCCAGCCGTCCGTTTCGGCGCAGCGTTGCAGCGTTCTTCCCGCTTCCAGCGTCACCGAAATCGCGGGAATGGGATTTTCGAGATCGCCGAGCGACATTCTGATTTTTCCCGCCACGTTGTTATAGACGATCACCGCGTCCGCGCCCATACGCGTCGCGATCTGTACTTTGTCTTCAAACGTGTTCGTTCCGCGCTGAATGACGGCGATGACTTTTTCGCCCGCCTCTTTCGTCGTGAGAAGCCGTTTGATCGCCGAAGTGTAGTCCGCAGCCTGTCCGATGCCCGGAATCATCACGTATTTGTACGTCATGCTCGCCTGTCCGTCGAGAATGCGTTTCGCAAAATCGTACTGCACGGAGTTCGCGTCGCTCGATTCTTCGTAATAGACCGTCTCTCCCGAACTCGTCAGAAGATAGGGCGCGAGCTGTCCGTTGATACTCGCCACGGACACCGCTCCGTCGAACGTGGAGGGCGATCCCACCGTACCCGAATCGGGGTTGGAGGCTAAGTTCGTACCGAAATTTCCGCCGTATGCGGAGCTGTAATCGTTGCTCGCGGCGCAGATCAGACTGATCCCCGCCGTCCTGATCGATTCGTACACCCCGTTCAGAAGCGCCCCTTCCGCGTCGCCGTCGATCGTGACGGTGGAGAAGCCCGCCGTGGTGCCCAAACTCATATTGATCACGTCTACGCCGAGCGTGACGCAGTCTTCGAGCGCGGCGAGAATGTCCTCCGAAGTCGCGCCGCCGATGTCTTTGGATTCGAGATTGTCCGTAAATACTTTACAGATAACGAGCTGTGCGTTCGGCGCAACGCCGCGGAAAGGGATCTCCTGCCCGTCGGCGTCTTTTGCCGTATTGCCGTCTTTATCCGTATAGCGGTCCGCCTGCCCCGCCACGATTCCCGCAACGTGCGTTCCGTGCTGGGAATAGGAAGGATAGACGTCCGCGTCTTTGTCCGCATAATCGTATGCGAACGGAATTTTATCGCTGACGTAAAGATCGTTCGCGTCGATTTTCTCACCGCGCACCGCAGCGGAGAGCTCCACCGCTCTCAATCCTCCGTTTACCGCGGCGGAAATATCGCTCTTTTCAAGCCCCAACGTCGTCGGAACGGTCCGGAACGCGTCGTGCGTATAATCGAGCCCCGTATCCAGAATCGCAACCGTCATGCCGTTTTCATAACCGTACGACTGATATTCGGAAGAATTATAGATGCCCGTCGCATAGACGTTGCTCGCGTTATACTGAACGGAATCGGAAGCCGCCGCCGTCTGCGGAACGGCGTAAGTTTCGGAAAGGACTGCGGACGATACGGAAGGACAGACGTTTTTAATCTGTAAAAAGTCGGACACCTTCATGCGAAGCGCGAGCGCGTTCGTCACGGTGGAATACCGATAGACCGTCTCATAGGACACTCCGGCGCGATCGAGCTGAGACAGAACCTGATTCTGCGCCGCCGTTATCTCGGACAACGCGCGCTTTCCCGCGCTTGTCGCAAGATATTGAGGAACGGTCTCGGTATCCGTCTTTCCGGAGAGCAAGCTCTTTTCGTTCACCGTTACGAGCACCGTACGCGTTTCGTTTAAGCCGATCTTATCCTGCAACGCGTTCTCGATCACCGACGAATTGAGATTCTGCAACGCGACGGAAGTCAGATTCACCTTTCCCGTTACGTCCGAAAATTCGACGGCGTCGACGAGCCCGCTCTCCGCGGCGGCGTTCGCCCCTCCGAATCCGCCCGCCGAAACGAGCGAAGCCGTCACGAACGAAGTCGCCATCGTAAGCGTCAATCCGAGACATGCGATTTGTCTTGTCCTTTCTTTCATACGTCCTCCTTGCTTCCGCAAGCCTGTAAAAATTCCCCGAATCCGCCCCGCAGTCATGCGAGTTCCGCCCCCTGCGCGGTTCTGCCTCCCGACGGGAGTCGCGCCCGCAATGCTCCGCGGTTTTTCACCGCAGTCATGCGAGTTCCGCCCCCTGCGCGGTTCTGCCTCCCGACGGGAGTCGCGCCCGCAATGCTCCGCGGTTTTTCGCCGCAGTCATGCGAGTTCCCTCCCGCAAGTTTTTCGCGCTTCTATTATTATACGGAATTTGATAAAATTTCCAACGTTTTTCCCGCATAATTGCAGAGCGCCGAGAATTTCGTTCCCGATTCGTCGGTCAATTCCAATTTATAATATCCCGTATTGGCGTCCCGACCGCCGTATTCGTAGGAATAATAGCTGATCGTTCCCAGGGCGTCCGCCGCCGTAATGCGTCCGATTCCGTCGAACAGATACGTCGTGCCCGCGTCGTCTTTCGCTTTGAGCGCGTAGAAGAAGTCCGCCTTGATGAGATAATAGGTAGATCCGTTGCTCGCGCCGTATCTGACTCCGTCCTCTTTCCGATCCTCGCGCACGAGACCGTCAAGCAGGAAAAGATAGGTCTTCGTTCCGTCGGTCAGTCTGAGAGCGCCCAGATACACCGTCTCGTCCACCCGATAGGTATATTCTTTCGTAACGCCGTCCGTGACCGCGATCGCCTTGCCCGTTCCGTAACGGCTTTTGCCCAATCCGTCGAACGCAATCGAACCGTTTCCGAGTTCCAGAGTATAGGTCGTCGTATGTCTGCCGTCGCCCGAAGAAAGAGAGACGCACATGGAATTTTCCGCGGAATTTGCCGAAGCGCCACGCCCGATCGAAAGTTCGTTGGCGGTGAAGACGGTCGGATCGGATTTCCAGCCGACGGTGTAGACGTACATGGACGCGCCCTCCCATTCGAACGAGAGAATCCCGTCCTCATAGGTAAATCTGACCGTCTGACCGAGATAACTTCCCGTTGCGGTAAGGCTCGCGCCGATCTTGCCGACGACGAGGTCGGGAGTCACCCCGCTTCCGTCGCTCACGCGGTTATATCTTCCGCCGATCAGCCATTCGCCCGTGAAGCCGTTCCGATAGGTCAGCGCGACTGAGAGACCTCCCGCCGTCAAAATCCATTCGTCCGTGTCGGTATTTTCCGTCAGCGTGAAATCGGAATCTACGGAGACGACCGTTCCGTCTGCGACGCGGTAACGGTATCCGTTTTGCACCGAGCCGCAAAGCACGGTCATGGTACCGCCGTTCGGAAGATTCCCTCTTCCGTCGAAGGTCACGGTATAGACGAGTTCGCCGTCCTGTCCGACGAGCGCCGCGTCTTTCCACTCGTCAAACGCGAGCAGTTTTTCTTCGGCGACGCCGTAGACGACGCGCACGGAGCCACTTTCAAGATACGTGATCTTATATTCCGTTCCCAGATAGGTGAACGAACCTTCCAGCGTGTCCCCGACGACGGCGTACGATCCGACCGCTTGTCCGTTGATTTTCACCGTCCCGCGAACGGGCATCGAGGTCTGCGAACCGGGCAGGTTGTAAAGCCCGAGTCCGTTAAATTCGATCGTATCGATTCCTTCGATCTCACTCACCCAAACGCCGTAGAAATCGTCGTATACGCAGAAGTTCGCCGCAACGAACGCCTGCTTGACGGGAGAATAGAGCTCTCCGGAAAGAACGCGCGTCTCGGAATTATAGACCAAAGTTCCGTAAAAACTATCGTACAGATAGAAACAGATTGCCCGCGCGCCTTGCACGGCGACCGTTTCGTAAGTCAATTCGACGGTATAGTTTCCGTTGTTGTAATCGAGGACGGCGGTACCGAATCCGTCCGTTCCGATTCCGTTCAAAGTCGCGACAATGGGATTGGACGCGTTATGGAACCGCCACGCTCCCGCAAAACTCGATTCCCGATAATAGGTCTGAACGAGTCCGTCCGTGCCTTTGACCTGCAAGAAACCGTCCTTGAATCCGACGATCGTGCCGTCGTTCAACGTAATCGTGTCTTCATCCGCCGTATAAGTTCCCGATTGCGTCCGTTCCGTCGCGATCCCGTTTTCGGTCGCATAAGAACGGCTCGTCCAATTCCCCTTTCCGTCGAACGTATAGGAGCGGTAAGAAGTCGCCGATTTTTCCCACGTTCCCCTGAACGCGTCGTATTTCGTCAGCGTTTCTCCGCCGATCGTAATCGTGCCGTCCGAGCCGTACGCGCCCGTCAGCGTCGCCCCGCCGATCCGGACGGTCAAAACCGTTCCGTTCAGCGTATAGGTGAACGCCGTACCGTCCTTCTCGCCCGTACCGTCGCGGTAGAACGCATATTCGGAGCTTGCGCCGTAATACTCGCCGTATCCGAACGCGATTTCTTTCACAGCGAAGAGCGGCGTCTCCGCAGGGAAGTAGGTGAGATCGGATAGCGTCAGAGAGCCGTCCGCATTCACCGTTCCGAGGAAGGTAGTATAGGCGATCTCGTCCTCGGTCAGATCCTCTCTCAGATAGAAGAAACAGGTATCGTACAGATACAATCGATTCCCGTCGTAGACGTAGGCGCTCGTCTGATTGAGCGCGCCGTCGCGATAGACCATCGTTCCGTCGGCGTTTAACCGTACGGACACCGCGCCGCCGCGTTCGGCGACGAGATAATAGGTACCCGCGACCGCGTTATAATCCGCAAAGCCTGCATAGAGCGTGACGTCGCTCATGGGAATGTAGCAATCGGGAACTTTCTGCGTCAAAGCGTTATCGAAATAATAGCCGAAGGAGCGGTTTCCGTCGTACGTGACGTATTCGGAAACGCCGTTCCGTTCGAGATACCAATGAGACATGGGAACGTATCTGTCCTGCAACGTTCCGGAAGTCACCGTTTTATCGCTTACGGCGTTCCGCCGTTCGATCGTAACGGTGATCGTCGTATGCGAATCCGCGTGATTGACCGTCGGATAAGCGTCGTCCGTGAGAATCCAGTCCGCGTCGCTCCATTTCAGCCAATTTCTGATATAGCTCGCCGGCGTTCCTGCGGTGACGTCCGTTCTATTTTCAATCAGCACCGCCGCCTCGGAATCGACCGATTTCGTTCCAGAAGAATCTTTTCCGCCGCAGATAGGATCGGCGAACGCATAGTCTTTCCCCGCACGCGCATACGCGTACACGGTGCTCGTCCGCGGATAGAAACAGTGCGCGACGACGGAATTTTCTTCGCAATAACCGACGATTCCGCCGGCAAACGCGCGGGATTCCGCTTCGTAACCGATCGTCACGCCGATTTTGTTCTGCGCCTCCACGTCCCCCGTTGCGTAACAGTTCTCGATCGCGGTTCCCTCGGACGCATATCCGACGACGCCGCCCGCATGGATCGCGCCGCCGACGTCGCCCGTCGCATAGCTGTTTAAGACGTATGCGGGCGTGTGCGATTCGTAAGTGATGAGATTGCCCGTAATGCCGCCCGCCGCAAAGACGTATCCGCTCTGCGCGCTCACCCGCACGTCGGATACGCAGGAGCGGACTTCCGAATAATGACGCACCGTCTGCGACTGATAGACGGACTGCTGTACGCCGATGATTCCGCCCATATAACTGTAATAGCCGTAGTCCGCGTCGCCTATGATCGTTCCGCTTGCGGAACAGCCGACGATATTCACGCCCATTCCGTACCCGACGAACGCGCCCGCCGCGAACATCTGATCGCCGTCGCCGTACGCTTTCGCCGTTATGGTGAAGTTTTCCAGATTCAGATTATAAATCTGCGCCGGTGCGTCGGTCAGCGCCGCGGCACAGCCGAAGAGCCCGACGTAGGGCAACGATAATTCGATAAATTCTTCCTGATCGACAACCGTGTCCGTCATGTAGTAGTTGCGGATCGTATGTCCGCCGCCGTCGAACGTTCCGCAGAAATACGCCGTACTCGCATACGTGTCTCCGATGACGAACAGTTGCTCGCCCTTCATGTCGATGTCGTTCATCAGACGGTAATGGGCGGCATAATATCCGCTTCCCGCAAAGAAATCGTTGTTGATGAGCGAAGCCATATAGTACAGATCGATCGGACGGGAAATCTGATAGGGATCCTCCGCCGTCCCCGATCCCGTGCCGGTGCGCCCGATGAACCCGTCGTCCTCTTCGAGCTTGTACATACTCACGTTCGTATCTTCCGTCACGCGGACGGAATACACGCCGTGCTCGTCGGGAGTCAGGACGGTGGTGTTCGCCAAAACGCGGTAATCCTCTTTGTAATAGACGCTCACGTCGACCGTAAAGCGCACTTCTTCGCCCGCCGAGACGGAAAATCCCGTTTCCGCGTCGCCGTTTTCGCTTTCGTAAGAAACGCGGTATCCGCCCTTATCGAACTTCACCTCGTATTCGTTCGGAACGCTGACGCCCGTTACCTTGACGACGGTATCCCGTTTCATGGCGAACGAATACACTCCGTTCGCGTCCGCCGTGAGCGCGTCGTCGTTCGCAAGCACCGTCGCCTCCCCCGTACAGTCGGGATCGAACGTCACGGTAAACCCGACGACGTACCCCTCTTTGACCTTAGCGCCCGTTTTAAGATCCCCGCTCTCGTACACGACCCCTTTGACCTCTTCAAAAGTCAGAAGATAATATTCGGGATCCCCGCATGCGGACAAGATTCCGAGGCAGGCAAACAGCGCCGCCGTGAAAAGCATGACGATGATCTTTTTCAGCTTCGTACGTTTCATTCCGTTCTCCGTTCTGCGCGTATAGCGTTCCTGATTTGACGCGCGGTTCTTCGTCCTTCCCGTAAACGGGCAGACTACCACCATTCGACGTTTCATTGATTATATCATAAACGAAAAATTTATTCAACTGCTTTCGCCGTTTTCGGGAAAAATAATCGCGAAAGTTTTCCGAAAAAATTTTCCTCCGCCGTTCGGAACGTTCGCGGCATGCGAAAACGCCGTCCGCGCAAAGTGCGCGGACGGCGTTTTCGTTACTTTGTTTCTTTGCCGCTTTTCGTCGGCTCTTTTTTACATTCGTTCATTATGCGGAGTTCGTCTTTGAGCTTCTTTCTGCGGAACAGTACAACCCGTATCAACCGCCACAGCCAGCAAAACGGATAGAGAAAGGGAAATTTAGCCAGAACGGGAAACTCCGTTCTCATGAACGAAAGTTTCGGAAACAGGCGCGCCAGAATATACTTTTTCTTTCCGCCCTTCGCCACGCTCTTTTCGATTTGGTTTTCTTTTTTGCCATAGACGCCGTCGGACAAAATTTTCAGACTCGCGTCGTCCGTGCGCACGGTCTCCTGCCCGAACCACAGTCCGATCTGCTCTTTCACCGTCGATTCAAACTCCGCGAGCGATTCCTCGCCGTCCGCAGAAGCGCCGACGGCGTCCGCCGCGGCTATTTCCCGATCGACGATCGTACGATCGAGTTCGCCCGCGTATTTCTCCGAAAACAACGCGAAATCGACGATCGTTCTCGCGCCGCTTCCCTGTTCCGAAAAATGCTTCAACGCATGAATCAGAAGAAAGAGATATTCGTGTTCCCTCGTGAAAACGCGCACGTTTTTCTCCTCGGAAGGCTGCGTTTTATCCCAAACGTTCCGATAATATTCCCTGAACGGCGACGTTACGGGCAACAGCGAGGTATGAATTTCCAAATATACGTTCCCGCGCAAAAAAACTTTATGATAATGCGCCGCGCTTTTCGGATGATAGTCATATCCCGCCGCTATCAGCTTCTTTTTGAATGCGGGGAAATCCTTCTCGTCGCAAAAAATATCCAGATCGCTCATAACCCGCATGAACGACTCCGGATAAAGAGATTTCAGACGCAGTCCTTTGAGCGGCAGAACGGTGATCCCGCTTTCCGCGACGAGCTCTTTGATCTCTTCCCACGCCGCAGACTGTTCGACGTCGACGTAAACGTTCATCAGATAGGAACGCTCCCATTGTTCGAGCAGGTCCGCCTGCGGCTGATTTTGCAGCCGCTTTACCGCGCGGTAAACGATTCCCGACATATAGTGTATTCTGGAAAGCGCGTAAACGTTTTCCCATCGCACGTCGGTCGGCTTCTCCTCCGCCGTCTTGCCTTCCAATTCGCTCCGAACCAACTGCAAGAAATAGCGGGACGCGGCGACGAACTCTTCCCGCTTCACTTTTTCTTCTCTATGCTCGCTCATCCGCTCTCACCTCTTCGATTTTTCCCGCGCGGACTTTATAAACGCGGTCGGCGACCGACAGCGCCGCAGGACGGTGCGTCACCAGAATACAGGTCTTGTTCCGCATTTTTCCGATATTCTCCAAAAGTCTGCGTTCCGTCTCTCCGTCAAGCGCGGAGGTCGCTTCGTCCAGCAATAAAACGGGCCGATCGGACGTCAGCGCCCGCGCGATCGCAAGGCGTTGCAACTGCCCCTCGGAAAGCCCGCCGCCGCGCTCCCGCAGAGGCGTGTCCAAGCCGTCCGGCAATTCTGCAACGAATTCCGCGCACGCCGTCTTCAAAGCGTCGTCGATCCTGCGTTCCAATTCCTCTCCTTTCGCGTCGCAGAAAAACGCTAAATTTTCGCGAACGGTACCCGAAAAGAGAAAGTTTCCCTGCGGAACGTATGCGAACAGATCCCGTTCCGAAGCCGTAAGAGGGAACGTTCCCTCTTCCGTCTCGATCAGAATCTCTCCCGAAACGGGCGCGTATACGCCGAGCATCAACTTGAACAGCGTGCTCTTCCCGCCGCCCGAACTCCCCGTCAGGCAGACGGTCTCCCCCTTCCCGATCGCGGCGGACGCGCCGTCGAGCACGTCCTCTCTCCCTTCGTATCCGAACGAAAGACGCTCGATTTTCAATGCGCGCATGGAACGGTAGAGCTCCGCTCCGCGTCCCTTTTTCGTCGCGTTTGTTCCGTATTCCGCAGGCAGACCGTCGATTTCGCACAGGCGTTCCGCACTCGCCGCACGCGCGTACACGACGGGCATGACCGAGGAAAACGCCGTCACAGGGTGCTGAATCTGCCCCAATAACAACACGACGGATAAAATCGAACCGTAGTCCATCGTTCCGTTCATCACGCGCACGCCGTACCAGATCACGGCGAAGAGCAACCCCGCGCTTCCGATCAGGGAGAACGCGCCGCCCGTCAGCGACCGCAATCTGTTGCGCTGCATGCGTTTGCGGAAATAACCGTCGAGAATACGCTCGGATTTGCGGGCGGAACGTTCCTCCGCGCCGTATGCCTTTAAGGTGAGCGCGGAAGAAAAACTTTCCTGCATGAACGCGCGGTTCGCGCCGTCCGCCTCCACCGTCTCCCGATGATACCGTTTGAGTTTTTTGCGCAGAAGCGCGCTGCAACCGACGACGACGACCGCGCCCGCAAAATAGATCGCGGTAAAAATCCCGTCGAGCGTCAACAGCGCGGCGAACGCGCCGACCGCCTGAATGATCATTCCCGTCACCGCAGGCAGAATACTCACGCTGTCCGAGGCAACCTCTCCGACGTCCGTCGTCAACCGATTGACAAGATCGCCGCTGTGATAGCGCTCGAAAGCGGGATAATCGGCGCAGAGCGCGCGATGAAACAGACGGTTTCGCAGTCCGACCGTAATCTTCGCCCGCGCGCGTTCGGTCAGATAATTGTTCGTCGTCTGCAAAACGACGCGCAAAACGACGATTCCCGCCAGCGTTACGGCGAAAATCATCAGCGTCCGACGGTCTTTCTCGAACGCGCCGTTGACGAGAAAGCGCGTCAGATAGGCGAACGACAGCGATAAAAAAGCCCCGAAAGCGGTCAGCGCGGCAAGCAACGCCACGGAAGAGCGATACGGTCGCATCTCCCCTTTCAGCCATGCCTTAGCTCGCGCGTTTTTCCCTTCTTTTCCGCTCATCGTCCTTCCGTTCCCTTCCCGCGTCAACCGCGAACTTTGCAGAGTTTCTTGATTTTCCCTTTCAGACGCTTGAAAAAACGCCTGACGGGATAATTGCGCACGCGGCGCTCCGCATAGGCGAGATACCGCTTTTCGTCGCACGCGATATGCTTGTCTTTGCGGAAATATTCCGTCAGAACGCCGATTACGTCCTCTTCTTTCACCCGTTCGTCCGCGTAGCAGTTGTCGCCGCGAATGACGTACCCGCCGTCCTTCGCTTCGATCACCCGATGCAGAACGTACGCTTCGCCCCGTCGGAACAGAGCGACGTCCAACCGTTTGAGCCGTTCCCGTTTGGGAACGATCACCACCGTGTCCCTGCCCGTCTTCAACATGGGCAGCATGCTGATCCCGACCGTCGGTCCGACGTACTTTCCTTCGCGTTCCAGCGCTTCCGCGATCGTCAACGTCTCTTTCGTCTCGTTCATCGGCTATTCCGCAAACCCGTTTTCGGTCAGAACGGAAATAAATCTTGCGACGTCCTGTTCCGCCGTCTCTGCGTCCACTTCGTACTCGTCGCAGAGCGCTTTCACCGCCTCCCCGACGGTGTGCTCTTTCGTAAAGAAGTCCCAGAGAAAATTCCCCGTTTCGTTGAGTTTGATCATTCCGCGGAACTGCTTGCTCCGCTCGCCCACGGGCACGGCGATATTCTCCTCTCCCACGCGCCGAACGCAAAATCCTTTTTTAATTTTCATAATCCCTTTCCTCCCCGTACTGTCGAATCGTAATCCTCTTCCGTCAACGCGCCGAACGCAACCCGCACCGCTTCCTCCGAAATATCGCACTCCAAAAGATAGGACGGAACGGTAGCGATCAGCCGATCGGCAAGCTCCAACGTCTTCGCCGCGCTTTCTTCCCCGTAGGGAATGAGCAACTGCGCAAACAATGCGTCCGTCGTTTCCGAAACGCTCAGGCGGCGGATCTTATTTTCCTTGGACTGTTTGAGAAAGCAGAGCGACTTCAAAACGGTTTCGCCCTTTTCTCCGCGCCCTTCTTTGCCCTGCCACGGCGTTCCGTATGCACGGAACGCGCCGTCCGCATACCCGATAATCGGTTTGTCTCCGTTCAGAATTTTCGCCTCGGGCAAATATTTCGTCCACAAAGACGTATGCGTGGTTTTCCCCGTTCCGCTTCTGCCGAGAAAGGCGTAGCCGTTCCCCCGATAGGTCAGAATCGCGGCATGCAACAAAAACCGGTCGAAGAGCGGCATCTCCGAACAGATCGCGCGGTACAGACAGATGTTTTCGATATACCCGTCCGAATAGCCGGGTGAAGCCGCCCGCTCTTCCAGAAACTCCTCTTTCGTCACCGCCGTCCGTATATCCCACGGAGATTCCTGATCCTCGGAAAGATACGCTTTACAGAATTCAGTCGTAAAGGCGCAACGGTTATCGATCCTGACGCGCAATCCCGCCAATTCGTAGATCATACTCTTTTTACTCCCGTAAACGGTTCTTCTTCCTATCGCGTTGATTTTTCCCGAATATTATTATACACTTCCGCAAGCTTTTGTCAACCGTTTCCCCGCAATTTACCCGACGCAAGCGGCGTCCGTTCGGATTTTTTACGGAACGGAAGCCCGCGGAAGCTCTTTCCGCCCCTTTTTGACGAACGCGGCGGGAATCGGGTTGACAAATCCTTCAAAGAATGGTATACTTTCCTCCGTCGTTCGCCGTTCGGGAATCAAGCGGCGTCGGACGCCGGCGTGGCGAAACGGCAGACGCGCAGGACTTAGAATCCTGTTGGCGATGAAAAATTGAATATTTATGCAAAATCTTATGCGGATATGTTGGAATTGGCAGACAAGATGGACTTAGAATCCATTGGATAACACCGTGCAGGTTCAAATCCTGTTATCCGCACCACAACTAACCTAAATTGAACCATTAACATTATTGGTTCGGTTTAGGTTTTTTGTTATGTTTTAATTGTTTTAC
>CAMGEK010000020.1 GCA_946055105.1 uncultured Clostridia bacterium | reverse complement strand
CGCGGGATTGTCGCCGTCGCGCATGAGAAGTTATCGTCGCGCGGGATTGTCGCCGCCGCGCATGAGAAGTTGTCGTCGCGCGGGATTGTCGCCGTCGCGCATGAGAAGTTATCGTCGCGCGGGATTGTCGCCGTCGCGCATGAGAAGTTGTCGTCGCGCGGGATTGTCGTCGTCGCGCATGAGTGTTCGCCGTCGCATGAGATTTCGCGGACGTGCAAACATTTCAGACGGTTGCGCAAACTAAGCGTATGAAACTGACTACCATTCTCTGTTGTTCTCTTCTCATCGTCTACGGACTCATGGCGGCGGTGTACGCGCTGACCGGATTCGATTTGCTTGCGGCGGTGTGTTTCGGAAACGCCGTCGTCTACCGTTCGGCGCTCTCGGCGGCGGGGGTCTGCGCGCTGTGGCTGCTCTTCTGGCTGATCGCGTTCCGACCGACGCGGTCGTTAAGTTGAATTTCCCGCCCGGGCACGGGGCGGGTGTTCCCGAATCGCGCCCCCGAACGCGCGGGTAAGAAATGAAACGCGACCGTTTCGCGCGCCCGCGCTCCGTCGCGCCGCCCGAACGCGCGGGTAAGAAATGAAACGCGATCGTTTTGCGCGCCCGCGCTCCGTCGCGCCCCCGAAGGCGCCGGTGCGAAATGAAACGCGATCGTTTTGCGTGCCCGCGCTCCGTCGCGCCGCCCGAACGCGCCGCGGGGCGGGTGTTCCCGAATCGCGCCGCCCGAACGCGCGGGTACGAAATGAAACGCGATCGTTTTGCGCGCCCGCGCTCCGTCGCGCCGCCCGAACGCGCGGGTAAGAAATGAAACGCGATCGTTTTGCGCGCCGCGCTCCGTCGCGCCCCCGAACGGGGGCGGCGCATTTCCGTTTTGAACGAAAGCGGTCAGAGAATATTTTCGAGCACGAGTTTATCGAAGGAGATCTCTTCCAGAAAATCCCGCGGCATGAAATTGACGTGGTTGAATTTCGCGTATTGCAGGATATGCGGTTTCAGGAGCACGGGCGTTGGGACGTCCAGCTCGGTACAAATATCCGCGAGGTAGTTAAAAAATTGCGAATACACGAATTTTTCGTCGCTTTGATAGACGGTCTGTTTAGCGATGCGGTCGTCTTTTATGACTTTTGCCCAGATGTGAAACATAGATCTATTATACGGGATTTCCGCGCGAAAAGCAAACGAAAAGGGGAACGGCGCGAAATTTTCGGGGAAAAGAAAATATGATTGACAAGACTGCGGAATTGGGTTAAAATAAAGACGATCACAGAGCGGAGGGAAAGGTTATGGAAAAACTCGAAAAAGACATTCTCGCGATACTCGGCGAGGATTGCCGTTACAGCGCGGAAAAGATCGCGGTCATGCTCGGAAGAGAGGAAAAGGAAGTATCCGACGCGATCCGCGCCATGGAAGCGCGCGGCGTGATCGTGCGCTATACGGCGATCGCCAATCTCGACGGCGAGGACGACGGAACAGTCGAGGCGTTCATCGAAGTCAAGGTCACTCCGCAGAAAGGGTTCGGATTCGACCGCGTCGCGGAGGAGATCGCGCAGCACAAAGAGGTTAAAAGCCTGTATCTCATGAGCGGCGCGTACGATTTCGCCGTAATCATCGAAGGGAAGTCGTTGAAGAGCATTTCCCGATTCGTCTCCGAACGGATTTCCACGTTCGATTGCGTCCTTTCCACGGCGACGCACTTCATCTTGAAAAAATATAAAATCGAAGGCGCGGCGACGAAGAACGCGGACGAGGAACGGAGGCTTTCCGTTCAGCCATGAGAAATTTCGTTAGCGAAAAAGCCGCGTTGTTGCAACCGAGCGGCATACGGAAATATTTCGACATCGTGCAGACCATGCCCGACGCGATTTCGCTCGGCGTGGGCGAACCCGATTTCGTCACGCCGTGGGACGTGCGCAACGCCGCGATCCGTTCTTTGCAGCGCGGCTATACCCAGTACACGGGAAACCGCGGTCTGCCCGAACTGCGGGAGCTCATCTCCCGCTATCTGCGCGAACGCTTCGGCGCGGACTATCCGCCCGAACGCATTCTCGTCACGGTGGGCGCAAGCGAGGGGATCGACCTCGTGCTCCGCGCGATCTGCGAGACGGGCGACGAAATACTCGTGCCCGATCCCGCGTACGTCTCCTACGCGCCCATCATCACGCTGTGCGGCGGCGTGCCCGTCTCGGTCAAATGCGAAGCGCGGACGGGATTTATTCTGACGCCCGAAGCGCTGGAAGAGGCGATCACGCCGCGGACGAAGGCGGTAATTTTCGCCTATCCCAACAATCCCACGGGCGGAATCATGACGAAAGAACAGCTCGAAGCGGTCGTTCCCGTCGTGAAAAAACACGATCTGCTCGTCATTTCGGACGAAATCTACGCGGAATTGACCTACGGCGGGAAGCACTGTTCCGTGGCGTCTCTGCCCGGCATGAAAGAGCGCACGGTGCTGTTGAACGGTTTTTCCAAGGCGTTCGCCATGACGGGCTGGCGGATCGGATTCGTCTGCGCGCCCGAAGAGATCGATCGGGCGATGTTGAAGATTCACCAATACGCGATCTTGTGCGCGCCGCGCATGGCGCAGCACGCGGCGGTCGCGGCACTTTCGGAGGGAATGTCCGACGGGTTCGCTTCCGTCGAGGAAATGCGCGAGGAATACGACAGGCGCAGGCGCTTTCTCGTGCGTTCGTTCAACGACATGGGGCTGACCTGTTTCGAGCCGCGCGGCGCGTTTTACGTCTTTCCGTCGGTGGCGGAAACGGGCATGACGGGCGAAGCGTTCGCGAACGGGCTGTTGAAGAGCGAGCGCGTGGCGGTGGTGCCGGGGAGCGCGTTCGGCGCGTGCGGAGAATATCACGTCCGCTGTTCGTACGCGACGGGAATGGCGCAGCTCACGGAGGCGGTCGCGCGGATCGCGCGGTACGTGAAAAGTGTGCGGGAAAATGGCGGCGAACGGAGAAACTGACTTGACAAAGGTCGGCGAATAGGGTATAATACAGAAGTTATGGAAAAAAACCGTGGTTTCCTTCGTCGGGAATCACGGTCGTATTATTCGTAATAAACGCGCACAGCGCGGGAAGAGGTAAAATATGGCAGATCGGTTTTATATGACGCAAAAGGGGTACGAGGAGGCGGTCGAGCGGCTCAAATACCTGCAAACGACCAAGCGCGCGGCGATCGTCGAGCGCATCGCGGAGGCAAGGAGCCACGGCGATCTTTCGGAGAACGCAGAGTACGACGCGGCGCGGAACGAGCAGTCCGCGAACGAGGGCGAGATCGCGGAGCTCGATTATAAGGTCAAAAACGCCGTCATCATCGAAGAAAACGACGATACGTCCGCCGTGCATATCGGTTCCAAAGTCACCGTATTCGACGTCGATCTCGAAGAAGAGGAGACGTACACGATCATGGGTACGACGGAAGTCAACGCCATGGAGAACATCATATCCAACGAATCGCCCGTGGGCGCGGCGTTGCTTCACCACAAGAAGGGCGAAGTCGTCACGGTCAAGGCTCCCGACGGCGCGTATCAGTTGAAGATTCTGAACATCGATTGAGAGGCAGCATGGAAGAACAGGCGAATATCGGAACGGAAGAACAGGAGCGGCTCGCCGAACAGGCGGTCATCCGCCGCGAAAAACTCGCGAAACTCATTGCGGAGGGGAAGAATCCCTACGAAAAGACGAAGTACGTCGTCTCGGCGGATTCCGCGCTGATCAAGGGCGACTTTGAAGGCTGGGAAGGAAAGGAAGTCAGCGTCGCGGGCAGACTGATGTCGCGCCGCGTGATGGGCAAGGCGTCCTTTTCGCACGTCTCCGACCGCAACGGACAGTTACAGATCTATATCACCCGTCAGGACGTCGGGGAGGAGACGTACGCCGCGTATAAAAAGGACTACGACATCGGCGACGTCGTGGGCGTCCGCGGCACGGTATTCAAGACGCAGACGGGCGAAGTGACCGTTCACGCAACCCATCTCGAAATGCTCTCCAAGTCGCTGTTGCCCCTTCCCGAAAAGCACAACGGGCTCGTGAATACGGACATGAAGTACCGCCTCCGTCACGTCGATCTCATCATGAATCAGGACGTGCGCGAGACGTTTTTCCGTCGCGCCCGGATCCTGAAAGAGATCCGCGCCTATCTCGACGGACACGGATATATGGAAGTGGAGACGCCCGTTCTTCTGACGTTGGAAATCGGCGCGGACGCGCGTCCGTTCAAGACGCACCACAACGCGCTCGATCTCGACATGTACCTGAGAATCGAAACGGAGCTGTATCTCAAACGGCTGATCGTCGGCGGGTTTGAAAAAGTGTACGAAGTGGGCAGAATCTTCCGCAACGAGGGCATGGACGCTTCGCACAATCCCGAATTTACGTCCATCGAGATGTATCAGGCGTACGCGGACTACGAATACATGATGGATTTCATCGAGGACTTGTACCGTCACGTCACGCAGGCGGTCTGCGGAACGCTGCAAATTCCCTATCAGGGCAAGACGATCGATATGTCGCATTGGGAGCGCATGACCATGACCGAGGCGGTGAAGAAATATTCGGGCGTGGATTTCTCTCTGATCGCGACGGACGAAGAGGCGCAGAAAGTCGCCGCGGAACGGCAGATCGAACTCGAAGAGGGAAAGAAGACGAAAGGGCATATCCTTGCGGAGTTTTTCGACGCATACGTAGAAAAAGAACTCGTTCAGCCGACGTTCATTTACGATTATCCCGTCGAGATCTCGCCGCTCGCGAAGCGGAAGCCCTCCGATCGGACGATGACGGAGCGGTTTGAATATTTCATCAACGGCATGGAGATGGGGAACGCGTTCTCCGAACTGAACGATCCCATCGACCAGAAACAGAGAATGGTGAAGCAGGTGGAATACAAGCGCGCGCAGGGCGCGAACGCGGAAGTGGACGAGGACTTTATCAACGCGCTGGAATACGGCATGCCGCCCACGGGCGGTCTGGGGTTCGGCGTGGACAGGCTCGTTATGCTGCTCACGGATCGTTCGAGCATCCGCGACGTATTGCTGTTCCCGACGATGAAACCGAAGAAATAATACGGAAGGGCACGGACGCGGTTCGTGCCTCTTTTTGAAAGGAGGAGATATGGACGCAAGCATTACGAAAAGACGGATCGGAAACCTGCTCTCTTACGATTGGTTGAAGATCATCGCGGTCGTGCTGTTGGCGATTCTGCTGTTGAACGTGCTGTTCACCTCTCTGGCGACGCGCGCGACGCCCGCGCAGACCTTCTACGTATACGCCTATACGGACGTGACGTCCGGTTCGGCGTTTAGCAACCTCGAAAGCCGCAAAGGCGAGATCTTTTCCTATGAAATTCTCTCCGTGGTGGCGGAGGATTTTTCGGGAAACGAGGGCGTGACCGTCTATTCTACCCGCCGCGGCGCGGGCATGGGCGACGTGATGTTCGTTACCGATGAACCGACGTTCGCGGAGGACGGCTCCGAAATTCCGTCCACGTTGTCGCAGATCGTTGCGAACGAGTACACGATCCGCGCGGACGAGTATCTGAAAGACTGCGAACGGTATCTGATCGGCTTTTTCGGTACGGCGGAGACGGCCGACGGGGAAGACAGACTCAACGAGACGGGCGAGATAGACGCGGCGAAAGCGGAGGAATGTTTCCGCGCGCGCAACACGGGCGATAAGCGGTTCAAAACGGAGGAGAGCGTCGCCGCGGGAATCGAATCGGAGAAAGCGCGCCTTACGAAGCTCCGAACCGACTATCTGGCAGTCCGCGCGGCAATCGACCGCGGCGCGATCCGCCTGATCGCAAAGACGGACGGGAACGGAACCGAACGGTACGTCGCGTTCGGATTTTCGTTGACAAGACTGACGGACTTCTGCGGCTATACGACTTCGCGGGACGGAAAAAACGTACTCGTATCCGACAATCTCGCGCTCGTTCAATTCGACAACAACGGCGCGGACGGAGACATGCACTACGAGACGGTCTCCTTTCTGAACTTTCTCGTAACGAAATACGAGAACGCCTGATGAAAACGGCGGAACACATCGCGGACATGCTCCGCTCGCAGGGGCGGCACGTCTCGTTCCATACGCCCGGACACAAGCGGCGCGGCGGGGATATTACCGAGCTTTCCTATTCGGACAATCTCGCCTCTCCCGCAGGCGTCATCGCGCGCGCGGAGAGCGACGTCGCGCGAATTCTCGGCGCGGAACGCAGCTTTATTCTCACGGACGGCAGCACCTGCGGCGTGCATGCCATGCTCTGGGCGTTGAAGCGCGCGGGAAAGACTTCGGTCGCGTTTTCCCCGTATTCGCATGCGAGCGTGTTCGGGGGGTGCGAGATCGCGGGGCTTTCCGCCGTACCCGTGTCCGCGGCGACGGCGCGCGGGATCGCGTTGCAGCCGACTGCGGCGGAGATGGAAAGGGCGCTTGCCCGCGCGGACGCGCTGCTCTTGACTTCGCCCGATTATTACGGAAATTTCCCCGATCTTGCGGCGGCGCGGGCGTTCTGCGATCGGGAGAAGAAACCGTTGCTCGTCGACGGCGCGCACGGTTCGCATCTTCATTTCGGAGCGCGGTACGCAGGGCGGTACGCCGACCTGTGGGTGGACGGCGTGCATAAATCGTTGCCCGCGCTGACGCAGGGCGCGGTCGTCTCGGCGAAGAACGGTTGGGCGGACGCGCTGGGCGAGGGCGTCGCGCTCTTCCGCACGACGTCGCCCTCTTATCCGATCATGGCGAGCGTGGAGCACGCCGTGAAATTTCCCCGAAACGAAAAGATCGAACGCGCGGCGGAGAAGTGCAAACTCCGCGTCGGCGCCGAACCCAACGCCGATTGGAGCAAAATCCTCGTCGCGTTCGGGGCGTATGCGGACGACGCGCAACGCTATCTCGAATCGCGGGGCGTGTACGCGGAGATGAACGACGGGAATTATCTGTTGTTCTATCTCTCCCCCGCGACAAAACCGCGGGAGCTGAAAAAACTGACCGCGCTGCTGAAAAAGCTGCCGCGCGGAGAAATTCCCGAAGAACCGGAAGAACCGCCGGCGCGGGGGAGAGCGGGCGGAGCGACGGAGCGCGTCGCGCTGCAAGCGAGCGCGGGCAGAGTCTGCGCGCGGACGTGCGGAATGTTCCCGCCCTGTCTGCCCTTGATCCGCGAGGGGGAAACCGTCTTGTCGGAAAAAGCGGCGCGGCTCGCGCGGGCGAAACACACGTTCGGGCTCGAAGAAGGAAAGATTCTTGTATATACGGAGGAATGAATGCGCGCGTTGATGCAATCGACAACCGCATATAAGAGCGTGTCGCTGTCCCGCGCGCGGGGCGAAGCGGCGCACGCGACGCTCGTCGTATTTCCGGACGGGAAATACCTGCGCATGCTGTTGCGGGAATGCGCGCGGGCGTTTTTCGGAGCGGAGCGGGAGAGCAGGACGGGCGATCTGATCGCCGCCGAGCGGTATTCCGACTGTCTGTTCTTCCCTGCGGAAGGGGGAAAACTGACGGCGGACGACGTCTCTCGCATGATCGACGAGAGCCTGTTGCGCCCCGTTGAGGGCGGGGAAAAACTGTTCGTGCTCGACGCGTTTCAGAACGCTTCTCCGACCGTGCAGAACAAACTGCTGAAACTGCTGGAAGAGCCTCCCGCGGGGGTGTATTTTCTCATCGGCGCGACGACGGATTTTCCCGTACTGCCCACGGTGCTGTCGCGCGTGCGGCGGCTGGAAGAACAGCCGTTTTGCGACCGGGCGATCGAAGAGGCGCTTTCGCGGAACTATCCGGACAAAACGGAGGCGCGCGCCTGCGCGGCGGCGAGCGGCGGGATCTATTCGGCGGCGGAGGAGCTTCTGCTCGGCGGCGGCGGGTTCCGCCTGGCGGAGGAATACCTGCTCGGAGCGGATACGGAGCGGCTGTGTCGGGAGCTCGGCGAGGGGAAGGAGACGGAGAAGCGCGCGTTTTTCCCCGCGGTGCGGCTGTTGTTGCGCGACGCGCTCTTTCTGCGCACGGGCGGCGGCGCGTATCAGGCGCGGGGCGGCGCGGCGGTGCGGCGGCTGGCGGAAAGACCGACGGGCGCGTTGCTTGCGGCGCTGGACGGCGTGACGGAAGCGGAAAAACAATTAAAATTCAACGCCAATTTCGGGCAATGCGCCGAGACGTTGGCGATCCGAATGAGAGAGGAGTTAAAAAAATGGCAAAAGTTGTCGTAATCAAATTCAGGAAGGGGAGCAGACCGTATTATTTTTCGGCGGGGCGGACGGAACTGAAAAAGGGACAGGGCGTCGTCGTGGAGACCGCGCGCGGGACGGAGTACGCGACGGTCGTCGATCCCGCGCGGGAAGTGGACGAGAAAGAATTGACCGCGCCGCTGAAACCCGTTCTGCGCGCGGCGACGGAAAAGGACGAAGCGGCGGCGCGGCGGTGCGAAGAGCGGCGGCCCGAAGCGATCCGCGTCTGTAAAGAGAAGGCGCGGGAGCGCGGGCTCGACATGAAGATCATCGACTGCGAATTTGCGTTCGACGGGAGTAAAGTGGTGTTCTATTTCTCTGCGCCCGATCGGGTGGACTTCCGCGAGCTCGTCAAAGATCTGGCGGCGGTCTTCCATATCCGCATCGAGCTACGGCAGATCGGCGCGCGGGACGAAACGCGGCTTTTGGGCGGCGTCGCGCCCTGCGGACGGGAATGTTGTTGCGCGGGCTGTATGCCCGAATTCCGCAAAGTGAGCATCAAGATGGCGAAAAATCAGGGTTTGTCGCTCAATCCGGGCAAGATCAGCGGGCTCTGCGGCAGACTGATGTGCTGTCTTTCGTATGAAAACGAATACTATGCGGAGGCGTACAAGAGCACGCCGAAAGTCGGGAGCACGGTGGATTCGCCCGAGGGTGCGGGAACGGTCATTTCGGTGAACATGCTGAAAATGGAATGTAAAATCAAGATCGAGAAAGACGGCGCGTTGCTCTATCGGGATTTTCCGATCGATCGGCTGAAATTCCGCAAGGGCGGAAGAGAGCGGGAGCAGGACGAGGAGAAAAATTCGGAAGATTGAACCCGAAAATTTTCGATTATCCCTTTACTAACGGAAAAAGTTGTGATATAATACAGTCAGAGTAAAATTGGAGGTTTAAGTTATGGCACACAAGATTTCCGACGCATGCATCTCTTGCGGCGCGTGCGCAGACACCTGTCCCGTAGGCGCGATCGCGCCCGGCGATACGACTTACGTCGTAGATCCCGACGTCTGCATCGATTGCGGCGCGTGCGAGGACGGATGCCCCGTGGGAGCTATCACGGCTGAGTAAATCGAACGGGAAGAGCACGGGCAACCGTGCTTTTTCTTTTGGCTCTCCGACGTTCGGTCGGCGCGCGCCGCGCCGCGAAAGAGACGGTCGCGCGCCGCGGTCGGCGCGCGGTTTTAGGGAGAAAGAATGGAAGTCGTCGAAGAATTGCTTGTCGGAAACCTGAAAATCATTCAGGATACCGACTATTATCGTTTCACGTCCGATTCGGTGCTGTTGAGCCGTTTTTTGCGGGCGAAGAAGGGGGAGCGCGTCGCGGATTTCTGTTCGGGGAGCGGAATCGTCGGACTGCATTTTTACGCCGAAAATCCGCAGACGAGCCACGTCACGCTCTTTGAAATGCAGAGCGCGCTTGCGGAAATGAGCGCGCGGACGGTGGCGCTCAACGGTTTGGAGCGCGCGTTTACCGTCGAGAACGTGCGCTTGCAGGAGATCCCCGCGCAATACGCGGAGGCGTTTTCGCTGATTCTGTGCAACCCGCCCTACGAGCGCGGCGGGTTTGAAAACGCCGATCCGAAAAAGGCGCTCTGCCGCAAAGAGATTTCGCTCACGCTTGCGGAAGTATGCGCGGCGGCGAAAAGATGTCTGCGCTACGGCGGGAGGTTCGCGCTCTCGCATCGCGCCGACCGCGTTTCCGAGGTCGTCTATACCCTTCGGGAATACGGATTAGAGCCGAAAAAATTGCAATTCGTCTCGGGCAAGGCGGGGGAGAAACCCTATCTCGCGCTGATCGCCGCCGTCAAGGGCGGGAAACCGGGTACGGAAGTATTGCCTGCGATCGAAAACGGTCGCGGCGCGGGAGGTAGTTTATGATCGCATTTGTGGGAACGCCCATCGGGAATCTTCGGGATATCACGCTCCGCGCGCTCGATACGCTTCGCGAAGCGGACGCGATTTTTTGTGAGGATACGCGGCATACGTTGCGCCTTCTGAGCGCATACGAGATCAAAAAACCGCTGTACGCCTGCCATAAATTCAACGAACGGGAGGCGGCAGAGAAGATGATCGCGCTCTCCCGCGAGGGAAAGAAGGTCGCCGTCGTGTCCGACGCGGGCATGCCCGTGGTGTCCGATCCGGGGAACGCGGTTGCAACCGTTCTGCGCGGCGCGGGAGAGCCCTACACGGTCGTTCCTGGCGCGTGCGCGTTCGTCTGCGCGCTCGTTCTCTCCGCTCTGCCCGCCGATCGTTTCACCTTTCTCGGGTTTCTGCCCAACAAAGCGGGCGAAAAGCGCGCGCTGCTCAGACGGTACGCTTCGGCGGAGGAGACGCTCGTGTTTCACTCCGCGCCGCAGGACGTCGATAAGGACGTGGGCGCCATGTACGAGGTATTCGGCGAACGCAACGCCTGCGCCGTGCGTGAGATCACGAAAATTCACGAGGAGAGCGTTCCCTTTCTGCTGTCGGAGGGGCTTCCCGGCGAGAAGCGCGGCGAGTACGTTCTGTTGGTTTCGGGCGCGCCCGAACGGGAATGTCCGTTAAACGCGCTCACGCCGCGCGAACATATCCTGCACTATTTGAACGAAGGGATGAACAAGAAGGACGCGCTCAAACGCGCGGCGGCGGACAGAGGTGTGAGCAAGAGCGAACTCTATCCTTTTGCGATCGATCTGTAATTGCTCGTCCGTTCGGGAGACAACCGTAAAAAACGCGCTTTTTCAGGGCGCGCTTTTTTCATACAAAGAAAACGAAAAAATTGAAAAAAAATTTTGAAAAAGTACGTTAAAATACTTGACGGGGGGGGGTTATGTGATAAAGTAGTCTCGTCGAAAAAAACGACAAAAAACGTCAAGGAGACAAGAGTATGAAAAAATTGAAACTGTGGCTCACTGCGCTCGTCGCCGCCATAGCAATGATCGTTTGCCTGACGGCTTGCGGCTCCAAAGCGGGAACGTATAAGTTCTCCTCCATGAAGCAAACGGCAAACGGCGTAACGACGGAACTCTCCGTCGGACAATCGTACATGGGAATGGTCACGCTCGACGAGAGCTTTATGACTGTAACGCTCAACGAGGACGGAACGGCAAGCGTCGCGTCGATGGGACAGACGGTGACGGGGAGCTGGAAAGAAAACGCCGACGATTCGTCCAAGATCGATCTTACGATGGAAGGCGAGACGGAGACCGTATCGTGCAACGGATCGGTGATCGTCATCGAAACGGACGGGGCGTCGATCACGCTGAAAAAGTAACGAAACAACGAAAAACGCCGCAAACGTACCGTTCGCGGCGTTTTCTGTATAGGGCTTCGCCCGCATATGAAATACCCCGCGTTTACACGCGGCGTTTTTGCGTATTATGAACGCGGCTTGAACTTCGGGGAGCGTTCCCGTCCGTTCGATCGCCGCGCGGCTGAAAAATTCCGTTCCGCGCTTGCGTATTTTGCGGAGATATGGTATAATCACGGCATGAACGACAACGTCAGCGAAAAAGAAAAAGAGAACGCGGAACCCGACGGGGCGAAGCGGGACGACGGGACAAAGAACGCCCGAACGGAGAAGAAAGCGCGGCGCGCGGCGGCGCGGGCGGAGAAACGCCGCGCGAACATGCGCAAGCACGTCGTGATCTGTCCGCACTGCGGAAAAGAGGCGCTCGACCACATGACGGAGTGTCCGTTCTGTCGCGGGGCGCTGATTCCGACGGGATACCGCGCGCCCGATCGGGCGAAACTGAAAAAAATCCGCACGGCGACGTTCGCGATCGGCACGGTCGTGGCGATCGCGCTCATCGTTCTCATTCTCGTCAAACGGGGATAAAAATTCGGCGCTCTACCGACGGTAGAGCGTCTCTTTTTTCGGTAGAATCGGATCATTTCGGAGTGGAACGGTGAAAAAGTCGGTAGAATCGGACGAATTTACAGGATAGTGCGGAATCCGAGGAGTAGGTTTACTTTTTAAGCGGTTTGACGTATACTTTCTTTGTCGGAAGCTTCCGACGGGAGGTCAATATGCAGACGGCGACGGTCGGACTCAAAGATCAGAAGGAAACGAAGGCGGGATTCCGCTCGTTCTATACGAAGGGGGAAGAGATTTTCAACGCGGTATCGCACATTGCGGGCGGCGCGCTCGGCGTGGCTGCGCTCGCGCTGGGGTTGATTTTCGCCTATCCCGACGGCGTGAAAATGGCGGCGCTTTCGGTGTTTGCGGCGTGCGTCGTCGTCCTGTACACGATGAGCGCGCTCTATCATTTCCTGCCGAACGGCAGAGCGAAGGGCGTGTTCCGCGTGTTCGATCACTGTACCATCTTTCTGCTGATCGCGGGCACGTACACGCCCTACTGCCTGATCGCGCTGGGCGGAACGGCGGTCGGGACGGGCGTTCTGATCGCGGAATGGGTTCTTGCGGCGATCGGAATCGCGGGCAACGCGATCGCCATGAACAATCGGATCGTCAAGATCACTTCTATGGGCGCGTACGTCGGAATGGGCTGGGCGGTGGTCGTGGGATTCCGTCCTCTGCTCGCGGTGATTTCGCCCGCGTGCTTTTGGCTGCTGTTGAGCGGCGGGATCGCCTATACGGCGGGAATCGCGTTTTACGCATTCGGAAAGAAAGTGAAATATTTCCATTCGGTGTGGCATCTGTTCGATCTTGCGGGCACGGTTCTGCATTTCATCAGTATTCTGTTGATGCTGTGAGCGAAGAGACGGCGGAAAAAATCGGCGGGCGGGAAAATTTTTCCGCTCCGTTTTATTTTTCTTGATAAAAACGGAAAAGTGTGTTATCATGAATGCGTCATCATTGAGGAGCAAAGTCATGGAAAGTATCACGCAAATTCTCGCCCGCGAACTCGATCGGAGGGAGGAGCACGTACAGAACGTCGTCAGACTGCTGGACGAGGGGAACACCGTTCCGTTCATCGCCCGCTATCGGAAAGAGATGCACGGATCGATGGACGACCAGTCCATACGCCTTCTGGCGGACAGACTGCAATATCTGCGCAATCTCGAAGCGCGCCGCGCCGAGGTGAAAAATTCGGTGCAGAGTCAGGGAAAGCTTACCGAAGAGCTCGCGGCGGCGATCGACGAGGCGGCGACGCTCGCGGAAGTGGAGGACTTATACCGTCCTTATAAACAGAAGCGGCGCACCCGCGCGACGGTCGCGCGCGAAAAGGGATTGGAGGAGCTTGCGCTGACGCTCTTCCGTCAGGAGCCGGACTGTCCGGAACCGGAAAAGGAAGCAGAAAAATACGTCGATCCCGAAAAGGGCGTGGAGAGCGTGTCGGAGGCGCTGGCTGGCGCGAGCGATATTGTCGCGGAACTGATCTCGGACGACGCCGCGATCAGGAAAAAGATGCGCGAGCTGTTCACGCATCGCGCGGAGATTGCGTCCGTCGCGGCGAAGAAGGACCCCGAGGATACGGTGTACCGCAATTATTACGCATTCCGCTCGTCCGTGAGCAAAATTCAGGGCCATCAGGTTCTCGCGCTCAACCGCGGCGAGCGCGAAGGAATTCTGAAAGTCGGCGTAGAGATGAACCGCGACGAGGCGCTCCTCATTCTGCGCGTGTCCGTGGTGAAAAAGCCGCGCTGCGCGTCCTCGGACTTCGTGCGCGCCGCTTCGGAGGACGCGTACGATCGGCTGATTGCGCCGTCCGTCGGGCGCGAGATCAGGGCGACGCTCACCGACGAGGCGAACGAAGGCGCGATCGCGCAGTTCGCGCTCAATCTCAAACCGCTTCTGATGCAGCCGCCAGTCAAGGGGTTTGTGACGATGGGGCTGGATCCCGGTTACCGCATGGGCTGTAAAGTCGCGGTGGTGGACGGAACGGGCAAGGTGCTCGATACGACGGTCGTCTATCCCACGCACGGAGAGGCGCGCAGAAAGGAATGTATAGAAAAACTGACCGCGCTCATCAAAAAATACGGCGTGAAGCATATCGCGATCGGGAACGGAACCGCGAGCCGCGAAACGGAACAGATGACGGTCGAATTGCTTGCGCCCTTCCGCGGGGAAACGACGTACGCGATCGTCAACGAAGCGGGCGCGTCGGTGTATTCCGCTTCCAAGCTGGCGGCGCAGGAGTTCCCCGAATACGATACCAATCTGCGTTCGGCGGTCTCCATCGCGCGCCGTTTGCAGGATCCGTTGGCGGAGCTTGTGAAGATCGATCCGAAGAGCATCGGCGTCGGGCAGTATCAGCACGACATGCCGCAGGCGCGGTTGGGCGAAACGCTGGACGGCGTGGTAGAGGACTGCGTAAACGCGGTGGGCGTGGACTTGAACACCGCGTCCGCGCCCCTTCTGACGCGCGTTTCGGGTTTGAACGCGGGCACGGCGGCGAACATCGTAAAATATCGCGAAGAGAACGGCTCGTTCCGTTCGCGCAAAGAGCTTCTGAAAGTGCCCAAGCTCGGCGCGAAGGCTTACGAGCAATGCGCGGGATTTCTGCGCGTTCCCGAGAGCGAAACGGTGCTTGACAATACGGCGGTTCACCCCGAATCTTATGCGGCGGCGGAAACGTTACTCGCGCTCTGCGGATACTCCATGTCCGAGGTGAAAGCGGGAAAACTCTCCGATCTCAAAAACAGACTTTCCGCATACGGCAAGGAACGCGCCGCGGCGGCGTGCGGCGTCGGCGTGCCGACGCTCATGGACGTGGCGGGCGAACTGATGAAGCCGGGCAGAGATCCGCGCGACGAACTTCCCGCGCCCGTGCTCCGCACCGACGTGCTGGAAATCAAGGATCTGAAACCGGGCATGGAGCTCAAAGGAACGGTACGGAACGTCATCGACTTCGGCGCGTTCGTCGATATCGGCGTGCATCAGGACGGACTCGTGCACGTCAGCCAGATCTGCGATCATTTCATCAGACACCCGTCCGAAGTCCTTTCGGTCGGAGACGTCGTGACCGTTTGGGTAAAAGAAGTGGACGAAAAGAAGAAGCGGATCGGACTTACCATGCGCCGCGGAAAAACGGATCGGAAAGACTGATCGGAGCGAATTTTTTTCGGCGCGTAACGCGCAAAACGAACGCGCCCTTTGCGGGGCGCGAAAAAATTACGGAACAATCGTAAGCGCGCCCCTTTGCGGGGGCGCGCAGCGTTTTCGGGAAAATCACGGCGGGGAAAGCCGTTCGGGAAAAGCGGAAGCCGCAAGAAGCGAAAGCGAGCGGCGCGCCGCCGATCTTCGGGCGGCTTTTTTTGCGTACGGAAAAATTCGCATAAAAGGGCGAGAACTGCTCACATTACGGACAGGAGGAAATTTATGAAGAAGATTTTGGCAATCGGCGCGTTATCGCTCGCGTTGTCCGCGACCGTCGCAGGAGCGGCGGCGTACGGAATCACCCGCGTGCAACAAGACGCGACCGATACGGCGCAGACTGCCGTCGTCGAAACCGCGGTACTCCGTCAGGGGAGTTCGGGGGGCGAAGTGAAGGAGGTTCAGCGCAGATTGAAACAATGGGGCTACTATTCCGGCGCGGTAGACGGCGTTTTCGGTTCGGCAACGAAAGCGGCGGTCATATCGTTCCAGAAGAAGAACGGGCTCACGGCGGACGGCGTGGTAGGACAGGCGACGTTCGCGGCGCTCGGCATGAACGATTCTTACAACGCTCTCGGCGGTGCAAACGGATCTTCCGGGACGTCGCAGAGTTCTTCCGACCTCTATCTGATGGCGAAGGCGATCTATGCGGAAGGGAGAGGCGAGAGTTATATCGGTCAGGTGGCGATCGGAGCGGTCATACTCAACCGCGTGAAGAGCCCGTCGTTTCCCAATTCGGTAGCGGGCGTCATCTATCAGAAGGGCGCGTTTACCGCGGTGGACGACGGACAGATCAATCTCGAACCCGACCGCACGGCTTACGACGCCGCGCGCGACGCGATGAACGGGTGGGATCCCACTTACGGCTGCCTGTACTACTACAATCCCGCCGTAGCGACGAGCGCGTGGATTTTCAACCGCCAGACGGTGACGGTCATCGGCAAGCACGTTTTTGCCATTTAAGGAGGAGATATGGAAGAAAAGAAGATAGGCGCCGACGTATCGAGCGGCGCGCAGAAGGTGGAAGAAATCGAGCGCGCGACGCGTTCGGAGGAGAAACAACGCGCCGGGAAATCGTCCTCGGCTGCAAAAAAGCGCGCCGCGTCGTCTGAGACGGCGAACGGAAAAAAGAAAGCGGCGAAACCTGCGGCGAAATCCGCGTCGAAACGCGCCGCGGCGAAAAAGCCGACGAAGCCGACCGTCTCCGAAAAGAAGAGCGCAAGCCGCGCACAAAAGCGGGAAGAAAGAGAAACCGCGGCGGCGGAAGAGCGGCTCGAAGCCGCGAAAGCAAAGGCGCAGAAGAAAGAGCGGAAGCTGATGAAGCGCGCGGAGCTGAAACAGAAGAAGATGGAAAAGAAAGCCGCGCTGAAAGAGAAGCGTCTCGCGCATAAGACGGAGCTTGCCGAAAAGAAGGCGGCGCGGAAGGCGAACGCGGAGGAGAAGAAGTTACAGCTCAAAGCGCGCAGGGCGGAGCGCAAAGCGGAAAAGATCGCCCGCCGCGAGTTGCTCAAAAACGAGAGCAAGACGGAACGCCGTCGCCGTCTCGAACGGGAAAAGCGCGAAAAACTCGCGCTGAAACGCCAGAAGCAGGAGGCGGCGGAAAAGGCGCGCGAGCAGAAGATGAAGGCGCGGGAAGCGGCGCGCGATCGTCGGGCGGCGAAGAGCCGACACAAGAGCGAACAGAAGACGGAGCGCAAAAAGCACGCGCCGGGATTCGGCGGTTGGCTTGCGGCGGTCATCTCGCTCGGCGTCGTGTGTCTCGCGCTGACGACGATCGTGACCGCGGGCGCGTTCCGCATGAACGATATGACGGTGGCTTCGGGAAACAGCATGCGCGCCACGCTCTACGAGATGGTGTCCGCGTCGCAGAATCTCGACGATAATCTCGAAAAGTTGCAGGTCTCTTCGGGCAGAGAGGAACAGCGCAGACTGCTGACGGAAGTGCTGGTGGACAGCGCGCTGTTGGAAAACGCGCTCGAAAGATGTCCCGTAGACGCGGCGACGAGCACCGACATCTCCTCGTTCGTCAATCGGACGAACGCGTACGCGCGCAGATTGCTCGCGAAAATCGCGGACGGACAGACGCTTTCGCAGACGGAACGCAACACGCTCTCCTATCTCTACGGCATCAGTTCGGAATTGCACGCCGAGCTCAACGATCTTGCGACGCACGTGACGGAGAAAGATCTGATGGCGTTCGCGGACGGAAAAACGGGCGCGGTCGGAGACCGCTTCGGCGAGATGGGGAACAGCGTGCGCGGCGAACCTAAGGAGACGGTGGACGCACCTTTCTCGGGCGAGGGCAACGTCGGGGAAAACGCGCTTTTCGCAGAAGAGGAAATCTCTCAGGGGCGCGCGGAGGAGCTTGTCAAGGAATATCTTTCCGCCTACCGTGTCCGCGACGTACGCTATACGGGCGAGACCGTCGGCCGCGACGTGCAGTGCTATAATTTCGTGCTGACGGACGAAAACGGGATAGAAATCTTCGCGCAGATCGCAAAGCGCGGCGGGAAACTTGCGTTCTTCGACACCTATGAAGCGTGCGATCAGAAGAACTTCGATTTGCAGACCTGCGATTCTCTCGCCCGCGAATTTCTTGCGGGGCTCGGAATCGCAAACGTAGACGCGGTATGGCTGTCCGACGCGGGCACCGTCGCCGATCTCACCTACGTTGCGGTGACGGACGGCGTGCGTTCGTATCCCGAAATGATCCGCGTCCGCGTCTGCGAGACGCGCGGCAGGGTGGTCGGTATGGACGCGAGCGCGTATCTCGTCAACCGCGCGGAGCGGTCCTTTGCGCCGACGCTGTCCGAGGAGGAAGCGCGCGCGATGCTGACGGGCGGATTGGAAGTCAAGGCTTCCCATCTCGCGCTCGTGCCCGTGGACGGAGCGGAAACGCTCGCCTACGAGTTTGAATGTTCCGTCGGCGAAAAGACCTACGTGGTGTATATCGACGCCGAGAGCGGCGAGGAAGTGCAGGTTTACGTCGTTCGCGAAACCGCGCGCGGCAGATTCCTGAGATAAAAAACGCGATCGAAAGTCGGGCGGATCCGCCCGACTTTTTTTATGGAAAGGAGACGACGCCGTTCTTCCGTTTCCGCGAACGGAGCGCGTTCCGCGGCGTTCAGTCGCGCTGTCCGCAGGGGCGTTTCGTCGGGCTCGGCGGGGAAGAGAAAGAGAAAATTATGCCGCTCGGCGCGAATTTTCTTGCAAAATGACGAAGAATGTCGTAAAATAGAGAAATAAAGCTTTCGGATCGGGGAGGCGGAAAAGAGGTGAAAGATGTTTCATGTGGTACTTGTAGAACCGGAGATCCCGCAGAACGCGGGGAATATCGCGCGCACCTGCGCGGCGACGGGGTGCGTTCTGCATCTCGTACGCCCGCTCGGCTTCGAGGTGACGGACAAATATCTCAAACGCGCGGGGCTGGACTATTGGAATCTCGTGGACGTGCGCTACCACGATTCGTTTGAAGAGATTGCGCAAAAGAATCCCGCGGCGCGCTTTTACTTTTTCACGACCAAGGCGCGGAAGGCTTACACGGATGCGGACTTTGCGGAGGGCGATTTTCTCGTATTCGGAAAAGAGACGCGCGGACTTCCCGAGGAATTGCTCGTGCAACACGCCGAAACGTGCGTGCGGATTCCGATGATCAGCGAGAGCCGATCGCTCAATCTGAGCAATTCCGTCGCGATCGCGGTCTACGAAGGACTGCGTCAAAACGGGTTTCGGGGACTTTCGTCCGAAGGCGATCTGCATCGCCTGAAATGGTGAGAGGGCTGGTTTCCGCGGCGACGGCGCTTCTCGCGGCGGCAAATCTGATTTCCGTTTTGCCCGCTCCGCGGGAAGAACCTCTGTGCGGGATAAGTTATCCCGTTTTGTGGGAGGACGGCGCGGAGACGACGGAGAGCTACGCGTCCGCCTATCCCGATCTTGTCGGCATGACGGCGGACGGCGTCGAACTCTCGCGCGACGGGGTTTCCGGTTTCTGCGCGCCGAGCGCCGAGGCGGCGCAAGCGTTTTCCGCGTTGTCGTACGGCTCGCTCGCAGAGTTGCTTTCGCTCCGCGTCCGTCTGTCGCCGCTCGAATCCGCGGCGGTCTGTCGCATGACGGAGAGACGGCTCTATTACGAGGGCGACTGTTTCCGTTGGACGGGCGAACGCGTGGAACGTGCGGAGATACGCGTTGCGGAAGAAGTCGTCCTGCTCGGCGGAACGTTGCCCCGCGGATTTCTGCGGGAGACCTGCGCGGGCAAACTGTCCGTGCGGAGCGGTGCGGAACTGAATTTTTCGACGCTGACCGACAGCGTCGTCACGGAACTTTCCGCAGAGGAGCCTTACGCCTTGCAGAACGGTTGCGTCACCCGTAAGACGGCGGGCGTGCGGCTGGTTGCGGGCATGCCGTTTGCGGAGAGCGTTTCCGCGGAATACGATTATGCGGACGAGCGCGCTTTGGAGGCGTGCCGCGCGGTCAAAGAGGTCGCGTTGCCGTTCGCGGGCAATGCTCCCGACGAAACCATGACGGGCTACGTCGGCGATTTCGGATATATTTTCGGCAGAGACGAATCCGGCGCCTATCTTGTGCCCGATTCGCTCGTCCGCGTCAGGATCGCGGGCGGCGCGTTATTGCCGTTCGCCTTTTACCGTTGCGAAACGCTTGAAGAGATCGACGTATGCGGCGTCGCCGCGAAGAAGATCTCGGCGCAGGCGTTTGAAAACCTGCCGTCGCTGAAACGGTTGCACTGTCCGCGTTCCGATCTTTCGCTGAATGGATTTCGGACGACCGTCGCGCCCTGCGGCTGTACCGTCTATGAACGGGCGACGCAATAACGGAGGAAACAACATGAAGAAGCTATTCAGTCGGTTTACGGTCATCGCGCTCACGATCATACTCATGTTCATCGTGAACGTATCGCTCGTCTTTTTCGCGTATTGGCTATTGGAACAGGCGCTTCTCGCGCTCTTTCCGTCCGCGTCGCGCTGGATCTCGATCGCGTTTGCGTTCGTCTCCTGGCTGGCGGTGTTTTCCACCGTGCTCAACCTCGTCAACCGCGACATGGTACCCGAGGCGAAGCTGTCCTGGCTCGTCGTGGTGCTCACGCTCAATGTGTTCGGGGTGATGATTTACGCGGTGTTTTCGCACAACCGTCCGTCGCGGGGGCAGAGAAGAAAGTTCGCGGCGGTCATGGAACAGACGAACGCGGCGATCGTGCGCGAACAAACCGAAAGCGCGCCCGTCGCGGACATGGGGCGTTGGTCGGGCGTGAGCGAAGCGCTGTTTCGCGGTACGAGCGCGGCGGTCGCGCAGAGGGATACCGCGACGGAATACTTTCCGACGGGCGAGGCGTTTTTCGAGCGGCTGAAAGCGGATCTCGCGGGCGCGAAGAAATTCATTTTTATGGAATATTTCATTCTCGCCAAGGGAAAAATGTGGGGAGAAATTCTCGATATTCTGCGCCGCAAGGCGAACGAGGGCGTGGAGGTGCGCGTCATATACGACGACGTCGGCTGTATGGGCAGACTGCGCGCGGGGTATGCGAAAACGCTCTCGAAAGAGGGGATCGCGTGCGTGAAATTTTCCCCGTTCGTTCCCGTCGTCACCAACGTGCACAACAACCGCGATCACAGGAAGATCACGGTCATAGACGGGGAAATCGGATATACGGGCGGAATCAACCTCGCCGACGAGTATATCAACGAAACGAGTCCGTTCGGATATTGGAAAGACACGGCGATCCGCTTGCAGGGAAGAGCGGTCGAACAGCTAACGCTGTTGTTTTTGCAGACGTATAACGCGCGGAAGAAGGAGACGGAGGACTTCGCGCCCTTCCTGGGGCTTGCGAAGCCCGTCGAAGCGGCGGGCGTCGTGCAGGTCTACGGCGACGGTCCGAAAGCGGTTTACGGAAAAAACGTGGGCGAGGACGTCTACCTCGATCTCATCAACGGCGCGCGGGAATCGCTCTATATCACGACGCCCTATCTCATCATCGATTTCCGTCTGCGGGAGGCGTTGTTGCGCGCGTCCGCGCGCGGAGTGGACGTGCGGATTCTGACGCCGCACGTTCCCGATAAAAAAGTTCCGTTCGCGCTCACGCGCTCCAATTATCTTTCGCTCGTGCGCGGCGGCGTAAAAATTTACGAATACACGCCCGGCTTCGTGCATGCGAAGTCCGTTCTGGCGGACGGCGAGATCGGCGTGGTCGGCAGCATCAATTTCGACTACCGCTCGTTACTGCATCATTTCGAGTGCGCCGCGCTGCTGTACCGCACCTCGGCGCTCGACGACCTTCGGCGCGATCTGGAAGCCTGCTTTGCCGTCTCCGAGTTGCAGACGGAAGAGAGCGCGAAAAAGAGCGTGGTACTGCGCGTGGTGTGCGAAATCGCGAAGGTGTTCGCGCCGTTGTTTTAAGGAGAAATATGATTCATTCGCTATCGGGCGGCGTGATCGCCGAAAACGGTTGTCATACGTTTGCAAAGGTGCGCTTTTTGAACGATCCCGTCTACGGAGACAGACCGTATTGGTATCTGTGTCCTTTTCCGTCCGCGGAGGCGGGAAGCCGCGTGCTCGCGCCCGTCGGTCGGCGGGAAGAAATGCGGGAGGGCGTGATCGAGCGGATCGAACGCGGCGTTTCCGAACAATGCGCGCCCGTTCCCATGAACCGCGTCCGCGAGATTGCCGCGCTCGTCTGATTCGCGCGGGAAGGGCTTGCAAGGAACGAGCCGTCAAAACGGAAAATTCGGAAGAATTTCCGAAGAGATCGCCGATCAAGCGGGATTTGTAGGGAATTTTCGGACGGTAGCAAAAGTAGAAATTTTTCGCGCGTCAATCCGAACGCATTGAAAAAATACGGCGTTCATGAACGCCGTAAAAAATCCGTTGACGGTTCATTTTCTCGGCTGAGCGTTGTGCTCGGTTTGACAATTCGCTCGGATTTATAGGAACCGTCGTTTTTTGTAAGGCGTTGCATTTGATAGTATCATTTTCTCGGCTGAGCGTTGCGCTCGGTTTGACAATTCGCTGTTTTTTTGTAAGGCGTTGCATTTGATAGTATCATT
>CAMGEK010000019.1 GCA_946055105.1 uncultured Clostridia bacterium | reverse complement strand
GATATAAAATGGACGATGCAAAACAGAGTAACGATAATCGCGAGATATTCCATACGACAAGAAACGGTATTCTCGCTTACGGTGTTTACGACGGAGACAAATTTCAGGTTTTGGAAGGCTCTCAAATCAATCTGGTAAAACCGACAAACCTTGAAAAATACAATAAACAAAGAACGGAATTGCTATCTAACGGCAATATTGTATTGGAAAACGGAATTTATATTTTGAAAACCACGTTGGAATTTAATACGCCGAGCGGCGCGAGCGATTTTGTTCTCGGCGGCTCAACAAACGGCTGGACTGAATGGAAAAATAAAGACGGAAAGACGTTGGATGAATTGTATAGGAAATAATATGTTGATAAATAACCAAGGAGAAGATATGGTGAAGAACAATCCATTGTCTGCAGATGTTTTAACCTCAATTTTTAGAACGAGTCCAAAAGATGAGCATCGTATAATAAACCGAGAAAGCGTTACAATTGAATTTAAAGAATCTTATTGTCATTCTTCAATGGCTCAGTATTTTAAAGCTATTGCGTCATTTGCTAACAACATCGGTGGATATTTGATTTTCGGAGTTGCTGATAAACCCCGTCGTTTAAAAGGGCTTTCTGAAAAATCTTTGGAGCAATTTGAAAACTTAAAAGTGGAGGAATTCACAAAAGCTTTAATGGATTATTTTTCACCGTCAATACAATGGGAACACTGTACATTTGAATTTAAAGGTTTAAGCTTTGGGGTAATATACGTTCAACAACTAAAGAAAAAACCTTGTATATGCAAAAAGACATATGATAATCCTGATACGAAATACTCTTTGAAGGAAGGAGATATATATTTCCGATATGGTGGTCGTTCTGAAAAGATTAAATACGAAGAACTTATGGAGATTATTGATTCGACTCGTAAATATGAACAACAACAATGGATGCTTCTTTTGCAAAAAATTGCCCAAATAGGAGTTGACAATGCAATGGTTTTCAATGCAGAAACTGGAGATTTAAGCGGAAATGGGAGTTCTATAATTTTTGACGAAGCTTTATTAGAACAGATTAAGTTTATTAAGGAAGGTGAATTCGTAGAGATCAAGGGACAGCCGACTTTACGTTTAATAGGTGATATTACATCGATTTCTTCCGGACAAATAGTAATCAAGGAAACAGAAAAGAAAGTAGTAAAAGCCATTGAACCACATGATATAACAAGAGCGTTCCTATCTGATGAAGATGTTTCTGACCCAATAGAATATATTAAAAGAATATGCTCTTTACCTACCGCAAATCTGCCTCTATATTACTATGTAAACCTGTCAAAATTGCCTATGACTACCATCTTGGAAATTATTAGAGAAATCCCGTCCCGAAGCGCGGGAAAAGATAAGTTAATTCAAAGATTAGAGGGTAAACGTATTCAGCCAAGCATTATCGCCAAGGTAACAACTGTGGCTTCAAATGAGAAACGTAAATGTAAAGAAAAATGGCTGGAAGAAACCATCGATTTGGATACTGCCGATTTAAATAGATGTGTACAATCATTTTTATGCTTAACTGTCGATGAGATACAAGAACATGAAAAATATTTTAAACAAACGCTTAAAAAAATATATGAAAAGTATTTTGAATCAGCAACTCCTACGATTGCGTCTTTAATTAGAATGGCCATATGTAGATTGGACGAAGTCCTGTATTTAGAGATTTATGCTTTTGCACGACGTTGATACTCCGCAGATTTACTACGATATATAAAAACAAAAAATGCGAGAAAGAACGAGCTTTTCTGCTCGATTTCTTGTTCGCATTTAATTTATAAAACTTACGCAAAGAAGGGGAAAATGAAAAAAATCCCGTGAAACCGTTGACAATTTTTCCGCGCGGGCGTATAATGAAAAACGTTATGAAACGTTTTTATCTCAAAGGAATCGTCGGATATGCGTATTGCCGCGGGTGATACGTTTTTCGGCGCGTAAACAAACGGAGAGGAAACGAACGGTTTGCGCGAACGGAGCGCAGACCGTTTTTTCATCGGAAAGACGGAACGGAGGATAATTGAATGGCAAACGTAATGGATACGCTCCGCGCGCGCGGATTTGTGAAGCAGACGGTTTACGAGGACGAGCTGTACGAAAAGCTCGGCAAAGAGAGCGTGCCGTTTTATATCGGATTCGATCCGACGGCGGACAGCCTGCACGTCGGGCATTTCATGCAGCTGATCGCGATGAAACACATGCAGGACGCGGGGCACAAGCCCATCATTCTGATCGGCGGCGGCACGGCGATGATCGGCGATCCGTCGGGCAGGACGGACATGCGCGCCATGATGACGAAAGAGACGATCGCGCACCACGTGGAATGTTTCAAGGCGCAGATGTCGCGGTTTATCCGTTTCGACGGGGAGAACGGCGCGATCGTCGTCAATAACGCCGATTGGCTGCTCGATCTCAACTATATCGATTTTCTGCGCGAGATCGGCGTGCATTTTTCCGTGAACAAGATGTTGACGGCGGAATGTTTCCGTTCGCGCATGGAACGCGGGCTGTCCTTTCTGGAATTCAACTATATGCTGATGCAGGCTTACGACTTTCTGGTACTGCATCGGAACTATAACTGTTCTCTCGAACTCGGCGGAGACGATCAGTGGAGCAATATCCTTGCGGGCGCCGATCTCATTCGCAGAAAAGAGCAAAAGCCCGCGTTCGCGATGACGTTCACGCTGTTGACGACGAGCGAAGGCAAGAAGATGGGAAAAACGCAGAAAGGCGCGGTCTGGCTGGACGAAAACAAGACTTCTCCCTACGAGTTCTACCAATATTGGCGGAACACGGCGGACGCCGACGTGGAAAAGTGCCTGAAACTGCTCACGTTCCTGCCGCTCGACGAAATCGCGGCGCTTACCGAGCATCGCGACGAGCGGATTAACCGTGCGAAAGAGGTGCTCGCGTACGAACTCACCAGAACGGTGCACGGAGAGGAGAAGGCGAAAAAGGCGCAGTCGGAAGCGAAGGCGGCGTTCGGCGGGGGCGGGGAGATGCCCGTAAAAATCATTCCGTCGGACACGGCGACGCTGATCGGCGCGCTGGTGGCGAGCGGACTTTGCAAATCGAACGGCGAGGCGCGCAGGCTGGTGGAGCAGGGCGGCGTGTCCGTGGGCGACGAAAAAGCGACGGACGGAAACATGCCCCTGCCTGCGGGAGACTTCATTCTGCATAAAGGCAAAAAAGTGCACGTCCGGATCGTGCGCGGATAATGGGCTATCTGAGCGTGCTCGGCGGCGCGCGGACGGAGCGCGTCGTGGAAAAATCCCGCTTCATCACGTACGTCGGGCATACGGAGGGCGCGGAGGCGGCGCGGGCGTATCTTGCGGAAATCCGCGCGGAGCATCCGCTCGCAACGCACGTCTGCTGGGCGTATATCGCCGATAAAACGGGAAACGAACAGCGTTTTTCCGACGACGGCGAACCGCAGGGAACGGCGGGCATGCCCATACTGAACGTCATAAAAGCGCAGTCGCTGTTCGAGACGACGGTCGCGGTCGTGCGGTATTTCGGCGGAATCAAACTCGGCGCGGGCGGGCTCGTGCGCGCGTATTCCGCGGCGGCGGCGGAGGGCTGCGAAGCGGCGGAGCGGCGGCGGTACGAACGTTGCACGGAATGCGAGCTTTGCGCGGAGTATGCGCAGGCGGACGCCTGCAAACGCTTTCTGGCGGGGAGCGGCGCGGAACTCGTCGGACGGGAATACGGGGAAACGGCGCGCTTCACCGTCGCGGTGGAGACCTCCGCGTTGCCCGCGTTTCGGGAAAAACTCGCCGATTGTCTGAACGGCAGAGTGCGGATTTCGGAAAAACGGGAGTATTTTTTTCCGTTTTCGCTTGACCGCCGCGAAGAAAGGTAGTATCATAAAATAAAAGCGCGGAATACCGCGGAAGAAGGCATTTTTATGAAAATGATCGAAAGGAAACAACTCAGACAGAAACCCGAAAAGGGTACGGCGCTCGGCTTCGGACGCTATTTCACCGACTATATGTTCACGATGAAATACAACGAAAAAGAGGGCTGGCACGACGCGCAGATCGAGCCGAATGAACCCGTACGCTTCGACCTCGCGACGACGATTTTCCATTACGCGCAGGGGATTTTTGAGGGAATGAAGGCGTTCGTTCAGCCCGACGGAAAGATCGCGGTCTTTCGTCCGGAGGAAAATTGGGCGCGCATGAACCGTTCCGCGGCGCGGATGTGTATTCCGCAGTTCCCCGCGGAGCTCGCGGAAGAGGGATTGGAAGAGCTTCTGAAAGTGGAACGAGACTGGATTCCGACCGAGCCGGGCACGGCGCTGTACATTCGCCCGACGATCATCGCGACGCGCGTGATGCTCGGCGTGCACGCGTCTACGGAATATCTCTTCTTCATCATTCTTTCGCCTGTCGGAAGTTATTACGCGCACGGGCTCGAACCGACGAAACTGCTCGTCGAGGATTTTTACGTCCGTTCCGCGATCGGCGGCACGGGCGAGGCGAAGTGTCTCGGCAATTACGCCGCGTCCATGAAGGCGGGCGAGGAAGCGGAAGAGAAGGGTTTCGATCAGGTGCTCTGGTTGGACGCGAAAGAGAAGAAATACGTCGAAGAAGTGGGTAGCATGAACATGTTCTTCGTCATAGACGGAGAGGTGGTTACGCCCGAACTCGTCGGCTCCATTCTTCCCGGCATCACGCGGAAGAGCTGCTTGCAGATTCTCCGCGATCGCGGCTACCGCGTTTCGGAGCGTCGGATTTCCATCGACGAAGTGATCGCGGCGGCGGAGAACGGAAAGCTGGACGAGGCGTTCGGAACGGGAACGGCGGCGGTCATATCGCCCGTCGGGCTCATTCGGTATAAGGGCAAGGATTACACGATCAACGGCGGCAAGATGGGCGACGTCACCCGCATGCTGTACGATACGATCACGGGGATTCAGTACGGCAAGCGCGAAGATCCCTACGGCTGGAAAAAGATCGTCGGTTAAGAAAAGGAACGGAAAGGAGATCTCTTCGGGGAGGTCTCTTTTTTTGCGTTTCGGGGATAACGGCGCGTGCGATCGGCATACTATGAGGTATGCGGACGATTTTGCACAGCGATCTCAATCATTTTTACGCTTCGGCGGAGTGTCTCAAAGATCCTTCGCTCAGAGAGAAGCCCGTCGTGGTGATCGGAGCGAAAGAGGCGCGCCACGGCGTCGTGCTCGCGAAGAATCCGATCGCGAAACAGGCGGGCGTGCAGACGGGCGACGTCTATTGGGAGGCGCGGCAGAAGTGCGGGAAGTCGCTCGTGGAGATCACGGCGGATTTTCCCTATTATCTCAGACTGTCCAAAGAGGTGCGGAAAATCTACGGGGAATACACCGATCGGATCGAATCCTACGGCATCGACGAATGTTGGCTGGACGTCACCGAAAGTCTGAATCTGTTCGGGGACGGCGTAACGATCGCGGAGAAGATCCGGGAGCGCGTAAAGCGCGAAACCGGGCTGACGGTGAGCGTCGGCGTTTCCTGGAACAAAATCTTCGCAAAACTCGGTTCGGATATGAAAAAACCGGACGCCGTGACGGAGATCACGCCCGAAAATTACCGTACCGTCGTATGGCGGCTTCCCGTCGGAGACCTGCTGTACGTCGGAAAAGCGACGAAGCGGAAGCTGAACCGCGCGGGAATCAGAACGATCGGCGATCTGGCGCAGTCGAACGAGGAGCGGCTCGTCGGCATGCTGGGGAAATGGGGGCGGTATCTGTACGCGTTCGCCAACGGGAAGGACGGCTCGCCCGTCGTCGCGACGGAAGAGGAAGAGACGGTGAAATCCATCGGAAACAGTCTGACCGTCTATCGGGATCTCCGAACCGAGGAGGACGTGAGAATGGTGTTGCGCCTGCTCGGCGATTCCGTCGCTTCCCGCGTCAGGGAATCGGGATTGCGGAAGGCGGCGACGGTGCGCGTCACCGCCCGCGCCAACGACCTGACGGTTTACGCGAAGCGGGGGAAGATGCCGCGCCCGTCCGCCCACGCGAGCGACGTCGCGGCGACGGCGTTCGCGCTCTTTCGCGCGGTCTATCCGTGGGACAAGCCGGTGCGCAGTCTCGGAATTACGGTCTCCGATTTTCAGTTCGGCGCGGAACAGCTCGAACTGTTCGGCGACGAACGGGAAGAGAAGCTCGACCGTCTGGACGAAACGGTCGATCGGCTGAGGAAAAAATACGGACGGAAAATCATCCGTTCCGCGATCGTCTGCAAAGATCCGAAGATCGGAGATCTGGACGTGCAGGGCGAACACGTCATTCATCCTTACAGTTTTTTCCGCCGTTGAAACGCCCCTGCCGAAGCGGAAACAGAGGCAATTCGCTTGACTTGGCGGGAGGTTCGCGCTATAATAAAAAGGATTACGGAAGGTGCGATCGGAAGGACATGAAGAAACTTGCGAAAAATACCAAAAAGATGATCGTCAATCTCGTCGTTCTCGCAGTTCTGATCGCGGCGACGCTGATCATACTGTTTACGAGCAATCGGGAGCTCAATTTCGGGAACATCCGTCAGTTTCTCTCGCTGTGCCGTCCGGGCTGGATCGTCGGCGCGTTCGTGTGCATGTTTCTGTTTATCGCGTTCGAGGGGTTGAGTCTGCATTTCATCTGCCATACGGTCGGACATAAGTGTCGGCTTCACTCGTCGATGGTGTATGCGACGGCGGACGTGTACTATTCCGCGATCACGCCCTCTGCCGCGGGCGGGCAACCGGCTTCCGCAGTGTACATGGTAAAAGACGGAATGAGCGGCGGCGCGGCGTCCTTTGCGCTCGTCTTTAATCTGATCGCCTATACGGCGGCGATCCTCGTTATCGGCGCGGCGGCGTTTCTCATCCGTCCCGCAATGTTTCAGGATTTCGGCTTTTTCGTCAAACTGCTCGTCATCGTCGGAATCGTCACGCAGGCGTTGTTGCTGGGATTTTTCATCGCCTGTATGTTCTGCCACGGCGCGGTTCTGCGATGCGGAAACGCGATCGTATCGTTTTTACATAAAATCAGACTCGTCAAAAACACGGAGAAATGGCGGGGGAAACTGCTCGGCGCCGTGAATAAATACAAGAACAGCTTTGCTCAGATCCGTCGCCACCGCGCGTTGTTCTTTATTGTGTTGTTACTGAATATCGGACAGCGCGTTTCGCAGATGCTGATCACCTGCTTCGTCTGCCGTGCGGCGGCGCCCGATTGTTTGTTTGCGGAATTGTTCGCGATGCAGGCGTTCGTGACGCTCGGCTATAACTCGATTCCGCTTCCGGGCGGCGTGGGTGCGTTCGAATATCTGTATCTGAATATCTTTTGTCTGCGGTTCGAGAACGCGTTCATACTGTCCGCCATGATGGTGACGCGTGCGATTTCCTACTATCTGTGCATGGCGGTCAGCGGCGTCGCGACGCTCACCTATCATGCGTTTCTGATGAGAAAAAAGCCGTCGGAAGCGGCGGATTGCGCGAACGGCGAACGTTCGGAAAAAGAGGCGGACGGAGCGACCGGAGTTGACGCGTCGGCGGTCGAAAAAGCGGAGATCGCGTCGGAGGCGGTTGAAAAAGTGGAGATCGTCGGAGGAGAACCGGAAGAATCGGAGTGATCTGAGTCGCGTCTACGGTACGCGTTCGGGCGAAAGGGCGCCCTTTCGTTTTGCGTTGCAAAACGAAGAAAGGTTAACGGAAGAAGAAAATTTGGAGAGTGAATATGAAAAACACGTTTATTTCCGAGGAAGGAGAGCCGCGAAAGTTTGTAGGATTCTGGCATTACGGCGTAATTCTGACCTATCTTTCGGTCGTGGCGGCGGTCGTCGGGATTTATTTCTCGGCGAAGGGAAGATCGGGCATCGGCGTGATCTGTCTGCTGATTTCCGGGATTTGCGACGCGTTCGACGGCGCCGTTGCCAAGACGAGAAAGAACAGAACGGTGCGGGACAGGAATTTCGGCGAACAGATCGATTCTCTGAGCGATCTCGTCGCGTTCGGCGTCGCGCCCGTGATGATCGGGTTCGGGCTCGGCATGCGCAGATGGTTTTACATACCCGTCTACGTTGCGTTCGTGCTTTGCGCCCTGATCCGTCTCGCTTATTACAACGTGACGGAGGAGGAACGCATTACGGACGGTTCGGGAGACAGAACTTCGTTCGAGGGATTGCCCGTGACAAACGTCGCGGTGGCGTTGCCCGTGTTCTGGCTGTTCGCGACCATGTTTATCAGGATTCATAACGGCATCGTAACGCAACTGATCATGGCGGCGGCGTATCTCATCATTGCGTTTTTGTTCGTGTACCGCTTCCGCATGCCCAAGGCGAAGGTGCGCGGAATCCTGATCACCATTCTCATTCTGACCATCGTGCTGGCGGTACTGTTCAGTCTGAAAACTTTCTGGCTACATCTATGAGAGAAATCTTTCGGGCGGGAGAACCGCCGAAAAGTCTGAAATTTTTATATCGCTGTCCGCTCGGCGCGCCCGTTCTGCGCCTTCTGACCTGTCGGTTCGTCTCCCGCCTCGCGGGCGCGTATCTCGACAGCCGTCTCTCCCGCGGGAAGATCGGACGTTACGTCAGAAAGAACGGCATCGATCTTTCGCAGTATGAAAAAGAGGACTATCGCAGTTTTAACGAGTTCTTTACGCGGCGGATCCGTCCCGAACTCCGACCGTTCGACCGTTCGCCCGACGCGTTCGTCTCCCCGTGCGACGGAAAACTTTCCGTCTACCGCGCGACGGAGGGCGCGACCTTTGAAATCAAAGGCTTCCGCTATACGACGCAGTCGCTTTTGCGCAATCGCGAGCTTGCGGAGAAATACGAGGGCGGACTGTGCGTCGTTCTGCGGCTGACCGTGACCGATTATCACCGCTATTTTTATCTCGACGACGGCACGAAAGGGGAGAACGTATTTCTGAAAGGACGCTTTCATACCGTACAGCCCGTCGCGCTGGAAAAGCGCAGAGTGTTTTCCGAAAACTGTCGGGAATACACCGTTCTGCATACCGAACGGTTCGGCGACGTCGTGCAGATGGAAGTCGGAGCGATGATGGTGGGCAGAATCGTAAACAATCAGGGCGCGGGTTCGTTCCGGCGCGGGGAAGAAAAGGGGAGATTTGAGTTCGGCGGCTCGACGATCGTCCTCTTGGTGGAAAAGGGAAGAGTCGAACTCGACGAAGAGTTCTTTGAAAATACCGCGCGGGGAGATGAGACGGTCGTGAAATGCGGCGAACGGATCGGAACGCGCGTCGATTCGTAACCGAAACGGCAAACGTCGCGGAAAAGTAGTCGTATAAAACGCGCGATCGGCTTTCAGACGTGTTTTCGCAGGCGAATCAATCGCAGAAAGCTGCGGGGATCGCACCAAACCGTCGTATCGCAGCCGTAAGGCTCAAATATACCATGGTGGTGACGATAGAAAGCTGCGGAGATCGCACCAAACCGTCGTTTCGCGGCGGACGCCGAAGAGAAAAACCGCGGACGATGAAAGACGTTCGTCCGTAGCGGTCAGACGGAAAGGAAACAAAAAAGCGGAAGGCTCGTCCTTCCGCTTTGCAACGTTTATTTATTTGCGTTTCCCCAACTCGTTGAGCGCGGCGTTGAGGAAGTGTTCCGCGAGGGAATTTTTCCGAATGAGGGCGCGGGCTTCTTCCGGCGCGCACCAACGCGCTTCCGAGAGTTCGTCCTCTTTGAGGGCGATCGGCTCGTTTTCGTCTGCCGTGACGATGAAATTGAGCATGAGCACGTCTTTGGGTTCGTAGTAGCGCGACGCGAAATAACGCCATTTGACGGCGTTGAGACGCGCCTCCTCGCGCAATTCGCGCGGAATCGCCTTTTCCGCGTTTTCTCCTTTTTTGATATACCCGGCGAAGAGGGTGAAGTCCTCCTCCCCGTTGTGTTTGGCGAGCAAAACCTTGTTCTCCGTACGATTGACGACCGTCATAGAGACGGCAACGGGAAAGAGAGGAAACTTATAACTTTCGCACTTGGTGCAGTAGGGCACGAGCCCTTCGTTGTCCAGAAACCGAAGCGTGAGTTTTTCGCCGCAATCTTTGCAAAACATCATTTACCTCCCGCGGCGCGGCGGTATGCGCGCCGATTTTCTTTTATTTTACCCCATGCGTTCGGAAAAAGTCAACTGTTTTTTGTACCGTCGTTGTAAAAGCCCTGTAAAAACGCGCCGAACGGTGCCGAAATCGGACGGAAAAATTAACCGTCCGCGACACAATTTACGCGCCACCGCTTGACAATCGGGCGCGTTCCGTTATATAATGAAACGTATTTATGCGACGGGCGTTTCTTCACCGAAGAAAAACGCGATCCGTCGGTTCGGAGGATAAAATTTATGCTGACTTCAATTTGCGGAATCAACTGGGGCGACGAGGGAAAGGGCAGAATGGTCGATCTGCTCTCCGAAGAGTATGACGTCGTCTGCCGTTATCAGGGCGGGAACAACGCGGGGCACACCGTCATCAACGATAAGGGCAAGTTCATACTCAATCTGCTTCCTTCCGGCATTTTGCGCGAGAACGTCGTGAACGTGCTCGGAAACGGAATGGTCGTGGACATCAGACATCTGACGGAGGAGGCGAACCGTCTCCGCGCGCAGGGAATCCGCATTACGCCCGAAAATTTGAAAATCAGCGATAAAGCGGTCATTACCATGCCCTATCACGTTCTGATGGACTGCCTCGAAGAGGAGCGGCTCGCCGATAAAAAGTTCGGTTCTACCCGTCGCGGCATCGCGCCCGTCTATGCGGACAAGTATATGAAGAAGGCGTTCCGCATGGGCGAACTGCTCAATCCCGATCTGCTCTACCGCCGCGTGAAAGATATTGTGGAGTGGAAAAATCTGACCGTGGAAAAGGGATACGGACACGCGCCCGTCACGACGGAAGAAGTCGTCGAATATTTCCGCACTTACGGAGAGCCGTTGAAAGAGTATATCTGCGATACGGGGCTCTATCTCAACGAAGCGAACAAGGCGGGCAAGAAGATCATGTTTGAAGCGCAGCTCGGCGCTCTGCGGGACATCGACTTCGGAATTTATCCGTACACGTCGAGTTCTTCGACGATTGCGGCGTACGCGCCGATCGGCGCGGGCGTGCCCAATCTCAAAATCGACCGTTCGATCGGAATCATGAAAGCGTATTCGACCTGCGTGGGCGAGGGTCCGTTCACGGCGGAATATTTCGGCGAGAAAGCGGTAAAGCTGCGCGAAGCGGGAGGCGAATACGGCGCGGCGACGGGGCGTCCGAGAAGAGTCGGACCGTTCGACGTCGTAGCGAGCCGTTACGGAATCCGCTGTCAGGGCGCGGACGAGATCGCGCTCACCAAGCTCGACGTCCTGTCGGGGCACGAGGAGCTGGAAGTCTGCACCGCTTACGAACTGAACGGCAAAAAGCTCGTCGAATTTCCGTTTACGGACGTCTTGGACGCATGTAAGCCCGTGTTTGAGACGATGAAGGGCTGGAACTGCGATATTTCCGCCTGTCGGAAGCCTTCCGACCTGCCGAAAGAGGCGCTCGATTATATCCGGTTCATCGAAAAGGCGTGCGAATGTCGGATCCGTTACGTCTCCGTCGGCGCGGAGCGGGAAGCGTATATCAAGATGTATTGATTCGGGCGGGAGAGTATGCTGAAAAAGTTTTATAAAATGCACGGAATCGGCAACGATTATATCTATTTCGACTGTTTCGACGGCGAGCCGTCCGATCCGTCGGCGCTCGCGAAGAGACTGTCCGACCGTCATTTTTCGATCGGCGGGGACGGGGTGATTCTCGTCTGCCGCAGCGCGGTCGCGGACGGAAAGATGCGCATGTTCAACGCGGACGGAAGCGAAGGGAAGATGTGCGGAAACGGAATCCGTTGCGTCGGGAAATTTCTCTATGAAGTGAAGGGGATTCGCAAAGAGACGGTCACGGTGGAGACGCTGAGCGGAATCAGAACGCTCAGAATCGGCGCGGAAAACGGGATCGTGCATTCCGTCACCGTGGACATGGGGAAGGCGGAATTGCGCCCCGAGCGCATTCCCGCGCGGTTGGGCGGCGACCGAGCCGTGAGCGTTCCGCTGGAAGTCGCGGGTAAAACGTATTCCGTTACCTGCGTCTCGATGGGGAATCCCCATTGCGTGACGTTCGTCGACGATCCTTATGCGATCGATCTGGAAAAAATCGGTCCGCAGTTTGAAACGCACGAAGCGTTTCCCGAACGCGTGAATACCGAGTTCGTGAAAGTGCTCGGAAAGAACGACGTTCAGATGCGCGTCTGGGAACGCGGAAGCGGGGAGACGTGGGCGTGCGGAACGGGCGCATGCGCGGTTGCGGTCGCGTGCGCGCTCAACGGCTATTGCGAGAAAAACGCCGAAATCACCGTGCGTCTGCGCGGCGGCGATCTGAAAATCCGCTACACGGACGAGGCGGTATTTATGACTGGCGGCGCGGAATTCGCGTTCACCGGAGAAGTGGAAATTTAATCGGGAGAGGATACATATGACGAAATATATTTTTGTGACGGGCGGCGTCGTTTCGGGGCTCGGGAAAGGAATTACTGCGGCATCGCTCGGACGGTTGCTGAAAATGCGCGGATATAAAGTCGCGTCTCAGAAGCTCGATCCGTATATCAATATCGATCCCGGTACGATGAGCCCGTATCAGCACGGCGAAGTGTTCGTGACGGAGGACGGCGCGGAGACCGATCTCGATCTCGGACATTACGAGCGCTTTATCGACGAAAATCTCAACCGTTTTTCCAATCTGACGACGGGAAAGGTGTATTGGAACGTATTGACCAAGGAACGCAACGGCGAGTACCTCGGTCAGACGGTGCAGGTGATTCCGCACGTCACCAACGAAATCAAATCGTTTATCTATCAGGTCGGCAAGACGACGGGCGCGGATATCGTCATTACGGAGATCGGCGGAACGACGGGCGACATCGAAAGTCAGCCGTTCATCGAAGCGATCCGTCAGGTTTCCCGCGAAGTGGGGCGGGAGAATTGCTGTTTCATTCACGTTACGCTCGTTCCCTATATTTCCGGCTCGTGCGAATTCAAGAGCAAACCCACGCAACATTCCGTCAAGGAATTGCAGGGAATGGGAATCAATCCCGACATCATCGTCGCGCGGGTGGACGAAAAAATGCCCGATTCGATTCGGGAGAAGATCGCCATGTTCTGTAACGTTGCGCCCGAATGTTGCATCGAAAATCTGACCGTGCCCGTTCTGTACGAAGCGCCCATGATGCTGGAAAAGAGCAATCTTTCGACGACCGTATGCAAAATTCTCCATCTCGAACCCAATAAGATCGATATGACCGAGTGGCAGGAGATGCTCGCGCGCATTCACGCGCGCAGTAAAACGGTAAAAATCGCGCTCTGCGGGAAATACGTTCAGCTTCACGACGCGTATCTCTCGGTAGCGGAGGCGCTCGCGCACGGCGGTTACGAAAACGACGCGAAAGTGGAGATCGAATGGATCGACACGGAGACGATCGCGCCGAACAACGTTGCGGCTCTGCTCGGCGGCGTAGACGGCGTGCTCGTTCCGGGCGGCTTCGGCAATCGCGGAATCGAAGGAAAGATTCTCGCCTGCAAATACGCCCGCGAACATAATATTCCCTATCTCGGAATCTGCCTCGGCATGCAGATCGCGGTGATCGAGTTCGCCCGCTCCGTGCTCGGATACGAGGACGCGAATTCCTCTGAATTTTATCCCGAGGGACAACATTCCGTCATCGACCTCATGCCCGATCAGTACGGCGTGAAGATGGGCGGAACGATGCGGCTCGGCGCGTACCCTTGCAAGGTGCTCGGCGAAAAGATGAAACAGGCGTACGGAGAGGAGCTGATCCGCGAACGGCACCGTCACCGCTTCGAGTTCAACAACGATTATCGCGAAGAATTTGAAAAGAACGGCATGAAGATTGCGGGCGTATCTCCCGACGGAACGCTCTGCGAGGCGGTGGAGGTTCCGCAGAACGACTTCTTCGTGGGGGTCCAATTCCACCCCGAGTTCAAATCGAGACCGAATGCGGCGCACCCGCTCTTCCGCGAGTTTATCCGCTACGCGGTCAGATATTCGGACGGAAAAAAGAAGTGAGGAAAATTTCGTGAAAATCAATGCCAATTATCTCAATCTGAAAGACGGTTATCTGTTTGCGACCGTCGCGAAAAAGACGAAGGAATATAAGGCGGCGCACCCCGAGAAAGAGGTGATCCGTCTGAGCATCGGCGACGTGACGCTTCCGCTCGCGCCCGCGGTGATTTCCGCGATGCACGGGGCTGTGGACGATCTGTCGAAAAAGGAGACGTTCAAAGGCTACGGTCCCGATTTCGGGTACGAATCGCTCGTGAACGCCATTCTCGGCAGTTATGCGCGCAAGGGCGTTTCGCTCGCGTTCAACGAGGTGTTCGTTTCGGACGGAGCGAAATCCGACTGCGGGAATATTCTCGATATTTTCGACCAAGATAACGTCGTGATGGTGCCCGATCCCGTCTATCCCGTTTACGTGGATACCAACGTCATGGCGGGGCGGAAGATCGTCTATGCGGACGCGACTGCGGAAAACGGATTTCTGCCCATGCCGGATCAAAACGTAAACGCGGATCTCATCTATCTCTGTTCGCCCAACAATCCGACGGGCGCGGCGTATTCCAAGGATCAGCTTCGCGCCTGGGTGGATTACGCGCTCGAACGCGACGCCGTCATTCTCTATGACGCCGCTTACGAGTTTTTCGTAACCGATCCCTCGCTCGCGCGCAGTATCTATCAGGTGGAAGGCGCGGAAAAGTGCGCGATCGAGCTGTGCTCGTTCAGTAAGACGGCGGGCTTCACGGGCGTGCGCTGCGGCTACACGATCGTGCCGAACGCGTTGGTGAGACAGGGAACTCCGCTCAATAAACTGTGGGCGCGGCGGCAGTCTACCAAGTTCAACGGCGTGTCCTATATCACGCAGACGGGCGCGGCGGCGGTCTTTACCGAAGAGGGCGAGCGGCAGATCGGCGAAAGTCTCGCCTACTACCGCAAAAACGCGCAGACGATCGCGAATTGTCTCGACGAACTCGGAATTTGGTACACGGGCGGAAAAAATTCTCCCTATCTTTGGCTGAGATGCCCGAACGGAATGGGGAGCTGGGAGTTTTTCGATTATCTGTTGGAGAACGCGAACGTCGTCGGCACGCCTGGGAGCGGTTTCGGAAAGAACGGAGAGGGCTTTTTCCGTCTGACGTCGTTCGGAAGCGCGGAATCGACGGAGGAAGCTTGCCGTCGGATCGTCGCATTGCTGAAAAAGGGGTAAGAAGATGGAATCGACGAGGGCGGCGGGCGTTTTGTGTCACGTCTCTTCGCTTCCGGGCGAATACGGAATCGGTACGTTCGGAAAAGAAGCGCGTCGGTTTGTCCGCAGACTTGCCGAAAGCGGCGTAAAATATTGGCAGATCCTGCCTTTGGTGCAGACGGGCTTCGGCGATTCGCCGTACAGTTCCGTCTGTTGCACTTCGGGGAATCCTTATTTTATCGATTTGGAAACGCTCGCGGGGCAGGGATTGCTCACGAAAAAGCAATTAAGGGCGGCGCGGCTCGGTCGCGGAGACGTCGATTACGGCGCGCTGTACCGTTCGCGCTACGACGTTTTACGGAAGGCGTACGCGCGTTTCGATCGGAACGACGCGGCGTTTCGCGCGTTTGTCGAAAGCGGCGCGGCGGAGGATTACGCGCTCTTCATGACGGCGAAGAAAGTCTTCGGAGGCGCGTGCTTTTCGGCGTGGGATCGGGACGTCAGATTCCGTGAAAAAGCGGCGATGGAACGGCTCAGAACGGAGCACGGAGACGAATACGAATTCTGGCAATTTCTGCAATACGAATTTTCCCGTCAATGGTTCGCGTTGAAAGGATACGCGAATTCGCTCGGAATCAAAGTGATCGGCGATATGCCGCTCTACGTCGCTTACGACAGCGCGGACGTCTGGGCGCATCCCGCACTGTTCAAATTGGACGAGGATCTGAATCCGGTCGCGGTGGCGGGCGTGCCGCCCGACTATTTCAGCGAAACGGGACAGCTTTGGGGGAATCCCGTCTACGATTGGGAAGCGCAGAAACAGGACGGATATTCCTGGTGGAAGCGGCGCATTTCGGAAGCGTTGCATACATACGACCTTCTTCGGATCGATCATTTCCGCGGCTTCGACCGCTACTACGAAATCCCCGCGGGCGCGGAGACGGCTGTGACGGGCGAATGGCGGGACGGTCCGAAATCCGAGCTGTTCCGATCGCTTCCCGCGGAGTTTCCGGAACGGATCGTCGCGGAAGATCTCGGAACGCTCGACGACGGCGTGTACCGTCTGCTTTCGGAGACGGGATTACCGGGCATGCGCGTCTTGCTGTTCGGGTTCGACGGAAACGGATACAATCCCCATCTGCCGTCCAACGTAACGGAAAACTGCGTCTGTTACACGGGAACGCACGACAACGATACGGTCGCGGGCTACGTTCGGTCGCTTTCGGAAGAAGCGCTCGCGTGCTTCCGTTCGCGCGTGGCGGCGGAGTCGGAACGGGCGGGGATCGACCTTCCGCTGAACGCGACGGAGCAGTTTTGCGCGGCGTTCGTGAAATTGGCGCTCGCAAGCCGCGCGCGTCTCGCCGTTCTGCCCGTGCAGGATTTGCTCGGAGCGGGGAACGAAAGTCGTATGAATACGCCCGGCGCGGAGAGGGGGAATTGGAGATTCCGCCTGAGAAAACTTCCCCCGCGCGCCGTGATGCGGCGTTTGAAAAGGGATTTGAAAGTATTCGGGAGGTGACGTATGACGGAAGAGTCGAAAGAGAAAAAGCCGCGCGAAAAAAAGCGCAGGATTCAAACGTTTTTCAAGGAATTCAAGGAATTTATCAGCAGAGGAAACGTTCTGGACCTCGCGGTCGGCGTGATCATCGGCGCGGCGTTCGGGAAGATCGTCACGAGTCTTACGAACGATATTATCATGCCGCTCGTGACGTTGGCGATGGGGAAGAACAGTCTTTCGGAGCTGAGCGTCGAGCTCCGCCCCGCCGTGCTGAACGAAGCGGGCGAAACGGTCGCGCAGGCCCTCACGTGGAATTGGGGCAATTTCTTACAGACGATCATCGATTTTCTCATTATCGCGTTCGTCGTGTTTCTCATCATTAAAGTGATGATGCACGTCAAGCGCGTCGGGGAAAAGATTTCGGAAGAGGGCAGAGAGCTTGTCGAAAAAGTCAAGGACGTATTCGACGGAGACGAGTCGGACGCAACGGGCGCGCTCGCGGAGAAAGAGCCTTTGAAGAAGGACGAAAGAGAAGAATAACGGTCCGCCGCGAAAAACGCGGCGGATTTTTCACAAAAATTTTGCTCCCGCGATACTATAAATAGGGAGACTTTATGCGAATCTGTTTTGTCAGTGACGGCGATTTGAACGACTACGAAGAAAAGCATGCAGGCGCGAACGCGGACGTGGTCTGTTTCACCTTCCGCGCGCTGGGGAGGGTGAGCTACGAGAGGGAACTGCGGGGCGAGACCTCCCTCTTCGAGGACGCGGCGCTTCTTTCCAAAGCGGAGCAGAACGTCGTCGTCTGCGGGTGCTATACCGACGCGCGGGGAATCAGACGAAAATCCGTCGTCGTGGCGGAACGTGGACGGATTCTCGGCGTTTCGGACATGGTAAACTGTATTGACGGCGAAGAGTACCGCTGCGGCGCGGGGATCAAGATTTACGAAACCAAGGTCGGGAAAATCGGCGTCGTCGTCGCGGAGGATCTGTATTTCCCGCAGGTATTGCAGACGCTGTCGCTGTGCGGCGCCGAACTTGCGATCTGTATTTTCGAAGAACTGAACGAGACGCTCGAACAGACGCTGATGCGCGCGGAAGCGTTCTTTTACGGATTGCCCGTCTGTATGTGCGCATACGGTTACGCGCAGGCGGCGGACGTTTCGGGCAGGATTTGTTTCGCTTCGCCCGAAAGTCCGTGTATTTACGAACCGGAACAGACGAAGGAATTTCATCTGGTCGAAACGCGCCAGCGCGGGTTTTCCAGACGGAAGAAAAATAATTATTAGTCTTGCAATTATGAAAAAATCGTGCTATACTGAACGCATGAGCAATGCGATCGATTTTATTTCTTCCTATAACGTCATCGATTCCCGCCTGCGGTCTCTCTACCGCGGGAAGGGGAATTTGCAGTTTACCGATCTCGTCCGCCGTTGCGCCGAGTTCAACGCGACCGTGCGGCGGAACGAGGAGGAGCTGCTTTCCTACGCGCGTCTGCGCAATGCCATCGTGCATAACAGCACGAAGGAGCGGATCATCGCAGAACCGTGCGACGAGGCGACCGAGCACATACGCCGCATCGCGGAACTGCTGAGCGCGCCGCCCGTGCTCGCGGCGCTCGGAGAGAAAAAGACGCGTTCGATCTCCGCCGAAACCACGATCGGGGAAGCGATGGCGGAAATTTCCCGTACGGGATTTTCCAATCTTCCCGTCTATCGGGGAGGGCGGATGATCGGAATTCTCAATAACAGGCGGCTCGTGTGCGAACTCGGCAAGGCGGTAGACCGCGGAATCAGTCTGGATGAATTCACGCGCGCGCCCTGTTCCGAACTGCTCGCCGACGAGGACATGTCGCGGTATTATCGCGTAATGGCTAAGTCGGATACCGTGCAGGCGGCGTTGGACGCGTTTGAAGAGAACCGCAAGCTGCTCGCGATCATCGTGACGGAGGGAGAGAACGTCTATCAGATCCTGACGGCGGCGGATCTTCCCCGCCTCATGAAGCTTGTGGAAGAATGACGGAAGAGAATAAAACCGCGCCGCAGGACGTCCTGCGGCGCAAGTCGTCTTTGCCGACTTTACAAGTTACCGCGACCAACGGTCGCGAGCCATAATGTTACAAATTTTCGTTGCCGACTTTACAGGTTGCCGCGATCAACGGTTGCGAGCCGTAGCTGATTCTTGCGCGCTTTTGCAATTTGTTTCCACTGTAATATGTCTATATAACCGAACGCTGGATCGCGGACGAGAAGCGGGAATGGGACGCTGTAATATGGATCTCATTCTATATAACCGAACGCCCCCGACGAAAGGTCGGGGGCGTTCGGTTTTACAGGATTACTTCAAAACTCTTGCGCAGGTGCAGGCAAGAGAGCCGGGACCGATGTGGCAGGAGACGGAGAGGGAAAGGGGATCGACGAAGGTCACGGGGATTTCCGGGAAGGCGTCCTTTAATTCTTTCGCGAAGATCTGCGCTTCGGCTTCGTTGGCGCTGTGCGCGACGGCGATCGACATTTCGCCGTTGTTCGCGTATTCCGCAAACCGCGTGGAGAGATCGTTGCGAAGCGCCGCGATCATGACCTCTTTCGCCTTTTTCAGCGTATGCACCTTCTGGAATGCGTCCAGCTTCTCGCCCTGAATTTGCAGAACGGGTTTAATTTTGAGAATCGTTCCGATGAGAGCGGCGGCGGGGGTGAGCCGACCGCCTTTTTTGAGGTATTTCAGCGTTTCGAGCGAGATATATATACTGCTGTCGTATTTGGTTTTTTCCAGATACTCGCCGATTTCCGCGGCGGATTTTCCCCGTTCCGCGAGTTTGATCGCGTCCAGCACGCTCTGTTTCTGCGTGACGGAGATGCGTTGGTTGTTTACGACGCGAACCCGTCCGTTATAAGATTTGGCAAGCTGTTCCGCGGTGTGGCAGGACTCGGAAAGTCCGCTCGACATCGGAATGTGTACGATCTCGCTTCCGTCGGACAGGAGCGCGTCCCAAAGGTCGCTCACGTCGCCGATCGCCGGTTGCGACGTAGAAACGGCAGCGTCGTCTTTCAGATGCTCGTAAAATTCCGTCTGCGTCAGGTTAACGTCTTCAAAGTACTGTTCGCCATCGATCAGAAAGGGCATCGGGAGAACGGAGATTCCCAGTTTCTCCGCTTCCGATTGGGTAATGCCGCTGTTGGAATCGGTGACAATTTTCACTTTTGCCATGCTCATTCTCCAATATTATTTAGTTTCTTGACAAGATTATACCAAATATTTCCGTTCAGGTCAAGGGAATCGGAATATGAATTCCGAAGAAAGGCAACGGACTTTTTTCGGCGTTTGTTCCGTGAGGCTATAAAAATTATTCGACGAATTTTTTAACGGAGATTGACAAAGCGCGCGGCATGCGCTATAATATTGAGCGGAACAGGAGGAATTACAATCATGTATCGTATTTTGAAAAAAGAAGCGCTCAATCCGACGGTGACGCTCATGGAGATCGAGGCTCCGTACGTCGCGAAAAAAGCGCTCGCGGGACAGTTCATCATCCTGCGCGTCGACGAAAACGGCGAACGGATTCCGCTCACCGTCGCGGGTTGTAACAAACAGACGGGCGCGGTGACGATCATTTTCCAGATCGTCGGCGCGACGACCATGGCGTTGAACGAGAAACGGGAGGGGGAATTCATTCAGGATTTCGTCGGACCGCTCGGCACGCCCACGCATATCGACGGACTGAAAAAGGTGGCGGTCGTCGGCGGCGGCGTCGGTTGCGCGATCGCGTTGCCCGTCGCGCGGGCGTTGCATGAAAACGGCTGCGAAGTGACGAGCATCGTCGGCTTCCGCAATAAAGACCTCGTCATTCTGGAAGAGGAATTCAAAGCGTGCAGCGATCGGTTCTATATGATGACGGACGACGGCAGTTACGGAGAAAAGGGGAACGTCTGCGCGCCGTTGAACGCGCTGTTGGAAAGCGGCGAGACGTTCGACGAAGTGATTACGATCGGACCGCTTATCATGATGAAATTCGTTGCGCTCGCGACGAAGAAGTTCAGCGTGAAAACGGTTGCGAGCATGAATCCGATCATGATCGACGGAACGGGCATGTGTGGCGGTTGCCGTCTGACCGTCGGCGGCGAAACCAAGTTCGCCTGCGTGGACGGACCGGATTTCGACGCGCATCTCATCGATTTCGACGAAGCGATGAAACGTTCGCGCACCTACTTCGACTTCGAGCAGAAGGCGCGGGAAGAACACTGCAATCTTTTCAGAAAGGAGGCGGAGTAAGATGCCGAAATTCAATATGAACCCGAAGAAAAATCCCATGCCTTCGCAGGATCCGTTGGTGCGCAACCGCAATTTCAAAGAGGTTACGCTCGGCTACTCGGCGGAGACGGCGATCGACGAGGCGAAACGCTGTCTGAACTGCAAGAACCAACCCTGCGTCATGGGCTGTCCCGTCAATATCCATATTCCCGAATTTATCTCGCTGGTGGCGGAGGGAAAATTCGAGGAGGCGTATCAGGTGATCAACCGTTCCTCCTCGTTGCCCGCGGTGTGCGGCAGAGTCTGCCCGCAGGAGACGCAGTGCGAGGGAAAATGTACGCGCGGAATCAAGGGCGAACCCGTCGGAATCGGCAGATTGGAACGGTTTGTCGCGGATTGGCACAATGCGAACGTAACGACTGCGCCCGAAAAGCCGCAGAGCAACGGACATAAAGTCGCGGTCGTGGGGTCCGGTCCCGCGGGCTTGACCTGCGCGGGGGATCTTGCGAAGCTCGGCTACGACGTCACGGTGTTTGAAGCGCTCCATCTCGCGGGCGGCGTGCTCGTGTACGGAATTCCCGAATTCCGTCTCCCGAAGGCGATCGTGCAGAAAGAAGTGGACAACCTGAAAGCGCTCGGCGTCAAAATCGAGACGAATATGGTGGTCGGCAGAGTTCTTTCGATCGAAGAACTCAAAGAGGAATACGGGTTCGAGGCGATCTTTATCGGTTCGGGCGCGGGGCTTCCCAAATTCATGGGCATTCCCGGAGAAAACGCCAAGGGCGTATTCTCCGCAAACGAATATCTCACGAGAAGCAATCTGATGAAGGCGTACCGCGAGGACGGCACGACGCCCATCATGCACGCGAAAAACGTGGCGGTCGTCGGCGGCGGAAACGTCGCGATGGACGCGGCGCGTAGCGCAAAGCGCATGGGCGCGGAAAACGTCTACGTCGTCTATCGCCGCGGCAAAGAAGAGCTTCCCGCCCGCCGCGAGGAAGTGGAGCACGCGGAAGAGGAGCAGATCATCTTCAAGCTTTTGACCAATCCCGTAGAAATTCTCACCGACGATCAGGATAACGTCGTCGGCATGAAATGCGTGGAGATGGAGCTCGGCGAGCCCGACGCGTCCGGCAGACGCCGTCCCGTGGAAAAAGCGGACAGCGAGTTCGTCATGGACGTGGATTGCGTCATCATGTCGCTGGGCACCTCTCCCAATCCGTTGCTGAAAAAGACGACGCCCGGTCTGGAAACGCAGAAGCGCGGCGAGATCGTCGCGGACGAAACGGGCAAAACGTCCATCGAGGGCGTTTATGCGGGCGGAGACGCCGTGACGGGCGCGGCGACGGTCATTCTCGCCATGGGCGCGGGAAAAACCGCCGCGAAGTCCATCGACGAATATATCCGCAGCAAAGGCTGAACGGTCGGTTCATAATCGGATTTTCAAAACCTCCCCGTACGATAACCGTATTAAGGGGAGGTTTTTTCATGCCGTTGATCTGC
>CAMGEK010000018.1 GCA_946055105.1 uncultured Clostridia bacterium | reverse complement strand
CTTTGCCGCGTAATGCACGAATTATTTCAATTATTCCACTTGGTAAAATGCCTAACGAAATTGCGGCACATATAAACGCTATAATATTCAAACTGTTAATATCAAATCCTGTCGCTAAACCAAAGAATAAACCTGATAACAAAAATGAGCACGCGAAAATAATACAACAGATAAAAGAGCGAACTGATAAGTTATTTGCATAAAGAACATACCGAAAACTGCTGTCCACTTCTGTTTTTTTTGCTACTTTAGAGTTTTGAAGAACACCGGTTAACACATCAGGATCCTTAAGATCTATCGACTCATCAAGCAAAGAATCAAACGAAACTTGCAACACTTCTGTTAAATCCCTGATATTTTCAAGTTTTGGCTCGGTTTTTCCATTCTCCCAATCTGATATAGATTGACGGCTGATTCCGTACTGACTTGTTCGGGATAGTTTTTCTCCTAATGTTTCTTGAGAAAATCCTCGAGCTTTTCTAATAATTCTGATTTTGTCTGAAAGTTTCATGGTTTCACCCCCCCCATGCTCACATTGTAAAGCATAACCTGCGTACAAACAACCAAGGTAAGCCTTGAATTTTGTCAAGCACAACCTTACATTCTTATCTTTAAACCAAAAAGAGTCCTAACAGTTGCTCTGTTAGAACCCTCATATTGCACTCTTTTGTTCAGGACAGATTCGCAACCGTCGTTACTTCTCTGAAACTGCATTGAAATGTTTTACTGCTTTATGTCAACCTGTTTTTTGACAAAAAAACAACCGTCAAAACGGACGCTTCCATGCAATTTGCTTTATCTATGTATTTTATATTATATCATAAATTTATCCATTCGTCAACAGAAAACGCAGAGTGTTGACAAGTTGCTCATAGTAATGCTCTTTACATTCTATAACGCAAAAAGAGTTCGTAATTTAGCCGAACTCTCTTTCAAGAGACGCACTTGCAGGTGTTCCCATTAAAATGTTTTTTGTTTTTTTATAATCCCTAATAGGAACACCCGTACGGTCGCTTCTTTCATAACGCGCAGCCTTGCAAGCGGTTTCGGGCGTTTGCGCCCGTTCTTTGCCGAAGGCGCGGCGGTTCTATTCGGACGCGGGCGCGGATTTGCGCATGCTCAGGTAGATCATCAGAACGGCGACGTCCGCGGGATTGACGCCGGAAATTCTGCCCGCCTGTCCGAGATTCAACGGTCTGACGCGGTCGAGTTTTTCCCGCGCTTCCAGACGAAGCCCTTCGACGTGCAGATAGTCGATATCGTCCGGCAGGACGGTCGATTCCATTTTCCGCGCCTTTTCCACCTGTTCGGCGTTGCTTTTCAGATACCCCGCGTAGCGGATTTCCGTTTCCGCGCTGTCCGCGACGTCCTTCGGGAGCTCGGTCGCGATGCGGAAGGTCTCCCGTATCGCGGAAAACGGAATTCCTCGGCGAAGCAGATCGGCGTAAGTGACGCCGCCCGAAAGGGGGGGATAGCCGTAAGCCTGAACGAGCGCGTTCGCCGCGCTCTGTTCGGCGCGGGTATCGAGCAGCGCGATCGTCTCTTCCCGCAGGCGTTTGCGTTCGAGAAACCGACGATAGCGTTCTTCCGTCACCAGCCCGCAGGCGTATCCGATCTCGGTGAGGCGCACGTCCGCGTTGTCCTGTCGGAGGGAAAGCCGGAATTCCGCGCGCGAGGTCATCATGCGGTAGGGCTCGTCCGTGCCCTTGGTGACGAGGTCGTCGATCAGCACGCCGACGTACGCCTGATCGCGCCGCAATACGAGGGGCGGCAAACCGCGCAGTTTGAGCGAAGCGTTGAGCCCCGCGATCAGTCCCTGCGCCGCCGCTTCTTCGTAGCCGCTCGTGCCGTTGATCTGTCCCGCCGTGTAAACGCCCTCCGCTTTTTTGAATTCCAGCGTGGGAAGCACGTCGAGCGTGTCGATGCAGTCGTATTCGATGGCGTAAGCGTAACGGACGATTTCGCAACGTTCCAGCCCCGCCACGGTGCGGTACAGTTCCTTTTGCAGGTCGTGGGGGAGGGAGGTGGAAAGCCCTTGCACGTACACTTCCGAGGTGTCCGCGCCCTCCGGTTCGAGAAAGATCTGATGCCGCTCCTTGTCGCGGAAGCGCACGACTTTCGTCTCGATGGAAGGGCAATACCGCGGTCCCGCGGAGGAGATCGCGCCGTTATAGAGGGGCGCGCGGTCGAGATTGTTCAGAATGAGCGCGTGCGTTTGCGCGTTGGTATAGGTGAGATAGCAGGGTTTCTGTTCGGCGGGAACGCCGTCCGAGAGGAAAGAAAAGGGATACACGTTCCGATCCCCCTCCTGAACGGACAGGCGGGAAAAATCCACCGTTCTGCCGTCGAGACGGGCGGGCGTGCCCGTCTTGAAACGGCGCACGCGGTAACCGAGCTCGATCAGGCTCTGCGTGAGACGGGTTGCGTTCCGGAATCCGTTCGGACCGCTCTTTTGCACGAGTTCGCCCGTGATCGTCTCCGAATTGAGATAGACGCCCGTCGCGACGACGACGGCGCGGCAGGAAAAGATTCCGCCGTAAGTCGTCTCCACGCCCGCGCATTTGCCGTTTTCGATCAGAATTCTTGCCGCTTCGCCCTGAACGATGCGCAGATTCGGACAGTTTTCGAGCGTGCGTTTCATTTCGGTATGGTAGGCGTTCTTATCCGTCTGCGCGCGGAGCGACTGTACCGCCGCGCCCTTTCCGACGTTGAGCATGCGGATTTGAAGCGCCGTTTTGTCGGCGGTTCTGCCCATTTCGCCGCCCAGCGCGTCGATTTCGCGGACGAGATGCCCCTTTGCGGTTCCGCCCACGGACGGATTACAGGGCATAAAGCCGATCGAATCGAGATTGAGCGTCAGAACGACGGTTTGAAGCCCCGTCCGTGCGAGCGCGAGCGCGGCTTCGCAGCCGGCGTGTCCCGCGCCGATCACGACGGCGTCGTATTGTCCTTCGGAAAAAGATTTCATGGTTGAATCGAATCCTCCGCGCGTCGCGGAAAAAATTTTACTGTTTGAGAACGATGCTTCGGATATCGTTCACGTCTTTTGCGATCGCGTCGTTGACGCGCATGAGCTCCGCGATCTTATTGCGCGAATGAATGACCGTCGTGTGATCCCTGCCGCCCATCTCTTTTCCGATCGCGACGAGCGGAAGCGACAGCATGTCGCACATGAGATAGGTGCAGATCTGTCTCGCCCGCACGAGCTCCTGTTTTTTCTTTTTTCCGAGCAGATCGTTTTTTCCGACCGAGAAATAGGAAGTGGTCGCGCGGATGATGGCGTCGGGCGTGACCGTCTCCTGCTCGTCCGCAGAGCCGATCGATTCCTGCAACGCCGTCGCCGCGAGAGAGAGCGTAAGCGGTTCTTCATGCAGTTTGCTCGCGAAGATGACTTTGTTCAGTCGTCCTTCGAGGGTGCGCACGTTGTTGTCCGAGCCCTTCACGAGGAACGCGAGAACGTCCTCGGGCACGACGCATTTCTTTTCGAGCGCCTTGCGTTTGAGAATGGCGATCTTCGTCTCCGCGTCGGGCGGCTGAATGTCTGCGATCAACCCCCCTTCAAAACGGGTGCGGAGCCGTTCTTCCAGCGTAGTCAGTTCTTTTGCGGGGCAGTCCGAAGAGATGACGATCTGTTTATTCTGCGCGACGAGGTCGTTAAAGGTATGGAAAAACGCCTCCTGAACGCCGTATTTGCCCGCCCAGAACTGAATATCGTCGATGATGAGCACGTCCACGTTGCGGTAACGGTTGCGGAATCGCGCTTCGCTGTTCGTGCCGCTGCCCTTTTTGGCGTGCATGCTGGCGACGTACTCGTTGAGAAATTTTTCGCTCGTCGTGTACAGAACCTTCAAAGACGGCTTTTTTTCGGCGATCTCGTTGGCGATCGCCTGCATGAGGTGCGTCTTTCCGAGCCCCGTTCCGCCGTAAATATAGAGCGGGTTGAAGTTTTCCCCCGGCGTCTCCGCGACCGATTTCGCCGCCGCGACGACGAATTTATTGGAGGGGCCCACGACGTATGAATCGAAGGTGAAACGTTTGTCGAGCGTGACGGGTTCCGTCTCTACGAGCGCGTCGGAATCCTCGCGGAGCGTATACGTCTCGCTGCCTTCCACGACGATAATAAAATCGGACAGTCCGATCTCTGCGGAAACGATCGCCTCGCGCAATTTTTCGGTATAGCTCTTATAGATGCGTTCGGCGGTCGCGTCGGTATCCGCGCGAAGCACGATTTTTTTATTGATTACGTCGTCGGGCGTCAGATGTTCGATGAACGCCGCGTAGGGAATGGGATTGATGAGTTTCTCCGCCCGCTCCCTGATTTTGTCCCATAAATACTCGAACTGTGCTTTTTCCGTCATTTTTCCCTCTGAAACGCTTTCTCTTTTTTCTCTTTTTTGGTATAATTACCGATAGATACCCTTTGATTATAGTACAAAACGGGTAAAAAAGAAAGTGTTTTTGCGGAAAAATTCCTTCTTATGATCATAAAAAAATTATTCCTGCACAATTTCAGAAATTACGAAGACGAGACCTTTTCGTTTACCGACGGCGTGAACGTTCTGTTCGGGAAAAACGCGCAGGGAAAAACCAACTGCGCGGAGGCGGTTTTTTATCTCTGTACCGGTTCTTCGCTCCGCATCCGACACGACAGGCAGCTCATTCGCACCGGTTGCGATTGCGCGTCCGTCCGCGCCGAAGCGGTCAACCGTTACGGCTCGATCGTCCTCGAAGCGGAGATCTACGAAAACCGCCGCGAATTGCGCGTCAACGGCAACAAAATCGCCCGCGCCGTCGATCTGCTCGGCAATATGAACAGCGTATTCTTTTCGCCGGGCGAGCTTCGTCTCATTCAGGACGGGCCCGACGAACGCCGTCGGTTTCTCAATCTCTCCATTTCTCAGACTTCCCGCAATTATTGCACCGCGCTTCTGCGCTATCAGAGGATTCTCGATCAGAGAAACATGCTGTTGAAGGAACGGGACGTCTCTCTCGTGCTCGAAACGTTGCCCGTGTGGGACGAACAGCTGGTGCGGTACGCCGCCGTGATCATTCGGCACAGACGGGAATATCTGTCGCTGCTTTCGCCGCTCGCGCAGGAGGCGCACGCCTATCTCACCGACGGCGCGGAAGAACTTCTCCTCACGACCGACCGCGATTACGAAGGAACGGAAGAGGAGATCTCGGCGCGTCTGTCCGCGGAGCTGGTCGCGTCCTACGACCGCGATCTTCGGCTTGGGTTCACAACCGCGGGGCCGCATCGGGACGACGTGAAAATTCTCATCGACGGAAAGGACGCGAAGGGGTACGCCTCTCAGGGGCAGACGCGGACGGCCGCGCTCTCCATGAAATTGGCGGAAGTGGAAATTTTCCGCCGTCTTTCGGGCGAGCCGCCCGTGCTCATTCTCGACGACGTCATGAGCGAACTCGATCTGCCGCGCAGAAAGAAACTGTTGTCCCGCGCCGAAGGACTGCAATGTATCCTGACCTGTACGCACGCCGAGCGCGTGCTCTACGGCACGGAGACGAATAAAATCAGAATCGCAGGAGGGAAAATCGTACCGTGAGAGGGGATCTGCATCTTCATTCCGTCTATTCGGACGGGGCGCTCGCGCCTGCGGAGCTCGCGTCTTTGGCGGCGCGGAAGGGCGTGGAACTGTTCTCCCTGACCGATCACGACAATATGGAGGGAAACGCGGAGGCGGCGGAGGCGGCGCGCGCGTGCGGGCTGGTCTTCGTGCGCGGTTGGGAAATTTCCGCCTACGACGGCTGTAAAATTCACGTTCTCGGATACGGTTGCGAGGCGGGCGCCGCCTATCGGGATTTTCTTGCCGAACGGACGCGCTGCGCCCGTCTCCGCGCGCGGGAGATGGTGGATCGCGCGAACGCGTATCTCGGATTGCACGTTACCATGTCCGAGGTGGAATCGGAGCGCGCGAAAAAAGACGCGCCTCTGCATACCATGCACGTTGCGAGGGCGTTCGCGCGGCGGTTGAACCGTACGGCGGGAGAGGTGTATCTCGCCTGTTTCAACAGGGGCATGCCCGCATATACCGCGTTCGGCCGCCCCACGCCCGAGGAAGCGATCGAGGTGATCCATGCCTGCGGCGGAATCGCGTCGCTTGCGCATCCCGGTCGGATCACGCTTCCGTTCGGGGAGCGGGAAGCGGTTATGGAACGGCTCGTCCGCCGCGGATTGGACGGTATAGAATGTCATTATACGACGCATACTGCGGAAGAGACGGAATACTTTACGGCGTTTGCGCGCCGTCGCGGTTTATTGCGTACGGGCGGATCGGATTTTCACGCTTCGGGCGGTCGCCCGAAGATCGGGGAACCGCTCTTTTACGCGGACGACGACCTGCTTCGCGCGGTGATAAAACGCTGAATCCGTCTTTCGGAGGCGGGAAATATGGCGGAACTTTGGAAAACCGTATGCGCGCTCCTTCTTTCGGGGGGCGTCTTTTTTTTCGGGGGGTGTTTTCACGACGAGACGAAAATCGCGCGCGGCGTCACGGTGAACGGCGTCGGAGTCGGGGGCATGACGCGGGCGGAGGCGACGGAACTCATCCGCGCGCGGATCGCGGAGACGCTGCCGCCGCTCACGATCCGCGCGCCTTCGGGCGAGACGACCGTCCGCTATCCCGAACTCTCTTTTACCGACGACGTGCCCGAACTGCTCGCGACGGCGAGAGCGGGAGAAGCGTTGACCGCGCACGTCACGCGGACGTGGGCGGAGACGGAGCGGTTCGCGGAGGAGCTCTGCGCGGCGAACGCGCGGGAAGCGGTGAACGCGAAGCTGACCGTGAAACGGAACGGATTCGAATATACGCCTGAGATTCCCGGAATCGCATGCGATTATAAAAGTCTGACGGAGGAGATCGAACGCGCGCTCTCCGACGGGGAGACGGTAGCGGAACTTCCGGTGCGGGAGTACGCGCCCGCCGTGACGGAGAAAAGTTTGCGCGCGCGGACGCGGAAACTCTCGTCGTTTACGACGTATTTCGACGCGAACAATCTCCCGCGTTCGGAGAATATCCGTCTCTCCGCGTCGAGGATTTCAGGAACGGAGCTTGCGCCGGGGGAGGAATTTTCGTTCAATGCCGCGGTCGGATTGCGGACGACGGAGAACGGATTTCAGATCGCGACGATCATTTCGAACGGACAGTTCACGGAGGGCGTGGGCGGCGGGGTGTGCCAGACGAGCACGACGCTTTTCAACGCGGCGTTGCTTGCGGGCATGAAGATCACGGAGAGCCGCAATCATTCGCTCGCGATCGGCTATGTGAAGCCGTCGCTCGACGCGATGGTGTCGCGACACAGCGACCTGAAATTCGTCAATGCGTCCGATTTTCCCGTCTACATTTTTGCGGAGACGAAGGACGGAGCGGTGACGTTCCGCTTTTGCGGCGCGCCGAACGGGAGAACGTACGAGACGGAGAGCGTCACGATCATGAAGATGGAACCGCCTCCCGCGCAGATCGTGGAGGGAGAGGAGGAAAAAGTGCTCCGCAAGGAAAAAGAGGGTTTGGTGAGCGAAAGTTATCTTTTGACTTATGAGAACGGGAAGTTGCTTTCGCGCGTGCGCATCCGCAGGGATTCCTATGCGGCGGTGCAGGGAATCGTGCAAAAACCCGCCGCGCGAAAGGAAAACGCCGCGTCTGAATCGCTTGTCGGATAGCGGATTGCGGAGAAAAGAAAAAAATTCGCGAGATTGCTTGAAAAACGGTTGATTTTTTTCTCCGAATCCGTTATAATACCAAAGACTTCGGGCGTTCCTCTGTCGCTGAGCGGGAATGAACGTCGCGTAAATACGGAGGTAAAGTCATGAAAGGATTGATCGAGGCGATCGAAGCCGAAGGATTGAAGGAGAACGTTCCTCAGTTCAACGTCGGCGACACCGTCAAGGTTGGCTACCGCATCATCGAAGGCGGAAAGGAAAGAATCCAGAATTTCGAGGGCGTCGTCATTGCGAAAAAGAACGGCGGCATCCGCGAAACTTTCACCGTCAGACGCCTGTCTTTCGGCGTAGGCGTGGAAAGATGCTTCCCCCTTCATTCCCCCAAGGTAGCGTCCATCACCGTCGTAAGAGCGGGTAAGGTACGCAGAGCGAAGCTCTACTATCTGAGAGGACTTACGGGAAAAGCGGCGAAAATCAAAGAGGACAAATAATCGGGAAACTGGAAAAAACAACGCGTCAAAAGTCAATGGCGCGTTTTTTTTCGTCCTCTTGAAGGGTAAAAAACGCAGAGAGCGGAACGGACGCCCGGAAAAGCGTCGCAAGCGGGATAGCGCACGCGCGATCAAGGGGATAACCGCGGATTGCGCGTGCCGTCGGAGAGGCGGTTTCCGAATGCGGGGAAACGAACCTGACGCGCGCGAGTATCTGCGATAAGTTTTACGTTAAGTTTACAGTTAATCGCGGGAAACGAACCTGACGCGCGCGAGTATCTGCCGCGCGGAGCGGAACGTCCGAACGGCGGGGAGTACGCGGGTTTTTCCGACGGGCAAAAAACGTGCGAACGGAAAAAGGAGACGGGAAAAATTCGGAAACCGCCCGCAAATCCTTTACAAAAGGTCGGTTTTCGGTTAGAATAGAATCACCATATAATAAGGAATAAAGCTCATGAAAAAATGGAAAGAAAGACGGAAACCGATCTCAGGGTTTCCTCTGGCGTTTGCGATTCTCGCGATTTTGTTTCTGTTCGTCGGTATTTCCTCTCTCGGCACCGCCCGATCGACGGGTGATTCTTACGAGTTGAAGAAAGGGACTTCCGTCGTGTTCCGACTTGACGCACAGGAAGAACAGAATTCTCTCAAAGAAATTTATCTGAATATCGGAACGGTCTATCAGGAGATCGGCACGACGGCGGAAATCAGAATCCGTCGCGCTTCTTCGGCCGCGCAGAGCTGGTTCACTTCCTATCTCGGCACGGCGAAGATCGACAACCTGATCTCTTCGTCTGACGGAAACGAGCGGGGCGGCACGTTCAACTGGATCGCCCCCTACGATCTGAGTCAGGCGACGTTCACCCTCGCCGCTTATCCCTGTTATCAGCTGGAAGCGACGAGTTGCAATCTTCTGATCAATGAAATCGTATTCGTCGGAGACGACGGGAACCCCGTTCCCGCGACGGTCGACGCGGACGCTTCGAACGGCATAAACGCGACGCGCGCCGCGGCGCTCATCGACGCTCAGCGCGTGCCGCCCGTTTCGCAATCCTCCTTTTTTCGCTTCGGAGAAGAAGAGGCGTATTCCCTGATGACCGTCGCGGAAATGCGCGCGGGGCGGGCGTATACGGAGGGGAACGTCTACCATATCGACGCGACGTACAACGCGCTCGGATTCGATTTGCTCTGTCTCGGAACGCTCGTCTTCGGAATGAGTCCGTTCGGCTTGCGCATTTTTCCCTTCCTCGCCTCCTTCGGCTGTCTGATCGCGGGGTACTTCCTCACGAAACGGCTGTTCCGCAGCGAGCGCGCGGGATTTCTTTTCGGACTTCTGTACGCGCTTTCGGGGTTGACGCTCACCGTCGGACGGCTGGGAACGCCCTTCTTGATCGGGTTGTTCTTCTGGCTGGTATCCGTCGACGCGGCGCACCGTTTTTACGCGAACGGATTGGCGCGGGCGCGGGTTCGCGACGGGCTTCCTCTTCTCGTATCCGGACTGTTCGCGGCGCTCTCCGTGTGCGTTCACGGCGCGTTCGCCGTACCCGTCGTCGGGACGGTCGGACTTTTCGTCGCGGGCATGGTCCGTCAGGGGAAGGCGAAATCGTATTATCTCGCGAAGACGGAAACTGCGGCGGAAGGCGCGGTCGCCGACGCGGAGACGACTGCGGAGGAGCGGAGAGCGGCGGTCAAGGCGGAGTTCCGCTACAAGAACGTGGTGGCGGCGGCGCTCTTCTGGGTGGGACTGATCGCGGGCGGCATTCTCGTCTCCGTGCTGGCGTTCCTGCCCGTCTATCCGACTTTCGTCAAGGCGTACGATAATCCCGCCGCGCCGATTGCGGACTTGTTTTCTCTCGTCTGGAAGGGATTTGCGGGCGGCTTCGTCGGAACGAACGCGCTTTCGTCGCAACAGTCCGCATGGAAACTCGCCTACAATCTGTTCGTCGGATCGGGCGACTTGTATGCGCGCACGATCGCTTCGGTCAATTACGTCGCCGCGGCGGCGGCGATCGCGGGGATCGTCGCTTCGCTCGTCAGAGTCGCGGTCGCGCTCTTCGGAAAGCTCGGCGAAAAGACGGCGCGGCAGGAACTTCGCGCTGCGCTCGTTCCGCTCGCGGCTGTCGCGTTGCTTCTCGTCACGGCGTCGTTCGCGAGTTTCGGCGTCGGATTCGTGACGGCGGCGTACGTCGCCGCGTTTATGGCGGCGGCGGGACAGACGCGGCTTATCCGTTCCGAAACCGCTTATACGGCTACCGTTACGACCGTTTCCGTTCTGCTTGCGGTCTATTTCGTGCTGTTGATTCCGTTCGTCTTTTCCGTTCCGTTGCCTGCGGAGTGGTTCGTGAAACTCTTCGGCTGAGGTGCGGCGATGATCGCGAAAATTATCTGTTACACGCTCAACGGTCTCGACGGCGTGCCCGTCGAAGTGGAGACGGACGTCAACAAGGGGATTCCCGCCTATGAAATGGTGGGACTTCCGGACACGGCGGTGAAGGAGTCCAAGGAGCGCGTGCGTTCTGCGCTCAAAAACAGCGGCATGCTCTTTCCGTTACATAAAATCACCGTCAATTTCGCGCCCGCGGACATTCGGAAAGAGGGCGCGTCGTTCGATCTCGCGATCGCGATCAGTCTGCTGAAAGCGAGCGAACAGCTTACGGAAGCGAATACGGACGGGATCGTTTTCCTCGGCGAACTCGCGCTCAACGGCGATCTTCGCCCCGTGAACGGGATTCTGCCCATTCTCATTTCCGCCAAAGGTCACGGCTATCAGAAGTTCGTGATTCCTTACGGAAACGCGCGGGAGGCGCGCTTTCTGGGCGGCGCGGAGATTTTTGCGGCGAAGTCGCTCTCCGAAGCGGTCGCGCATCTGCGGGGAACGGCGCCCATCGCGCCGCTCGAAACCGCAGAGTTCTCTCTTCGGGCAAAGACGCGTACGGGCGCGGATCTCGCCTACGTCAAAGGACAGCCGATGGCGCGCCGTGCGTTGGAGATCGCCGTTTCGGGCGGGCACAATCTGCTCATGGTCGGTCCTCCCGGAACGGGCAAGACCATGCTCGCCCGCTGTTTGCCTACGGTCATGCCCGACCTGACCTTTCAGGAGGCGCTGGAAATCACGAAGATTCATTCCGTCGCGGGAACGCTCGGAGAGGAGGGAATCGTCACGGAACGTCCGTTCCGCACGCCGCACCATACGGCGACGACCGTATCGATGTGCGGGGGCGGCAACCGCGTCGTGCACCCGGGCGAAATTTCTCTCGCGCACGGAGGAGTGCTCTTTCTCGACGAGTTGCCCGAATATAAGCGTTCCACGCTGGAAGCGCTCCGTCAGCCGCTCGAAGACGGCGTGATCACGATCGCGCGTTCGGCGGGCGTCGTGACGTATCCCGCGCGGTTCATGCTCTGCGCGAGCATGAATCCCTGTCCCTGCGGAAATTACGGCTCTGCCGAACTCACCTGCACCTGTTCTCCCGCGGAAATCCGGCGGTATCGCGCGCGGGTGTCGGGACCGCTGCTCGATCGGATCGATTTGCAGGTGGAAGTGGATTCGATCGGATACGACGAACTGACTTCCACGCAGCTGCGGGAAGATTCGGAGACGGTCAAAGGGCGCGTAAACGAGGCGCGGCGGATTCAGCGCGAGCGGTTCGAGGGACGGCGCGTGGCGTCGAACGCCGAAATGGGCGAACGGGAGATCGGGGAGTTCTGCGCGCTTTCGAGGGAGTGCGACGAGATTCTGCGCGGCGTATTCGAGCGGATGAAGCTCTCGGCGCGCGCACGGTCGCGGATCGTCAAAGTCGCGCGCACGATCGCAGATCTGGACGCGAGCGAGAAAATTCTTCCTAAACACGTCTATGAAGCGGCGTCTTATCGGATTTACGATAAATTGGGGTGAAGAATGGATTATACGGCGGATGAAACGGCAATCATTTGGCTGTGCGCGCAGAATTTCGACTACGGAACGCGCGTGCGGCTGCTTCGCGCGGCTTCCCGTCCGCAAAACTTGTTGACGGAGTTCGGGAAAATTTCGCAATCGGTGATAAAACGGGGCGAAATGCGTGTATATAATAATGACTGCCGTTCGCCCGAAAAGAGCGCGGAAGCGGTGATGGCGGGAATGCGCGACTGCGGCGCTTACGCCGTCACGCTGTTGAGCGAGGACTATCCCGATTCGCTCAAAGTCATTCCCGATCCTCCGCTCGCGCTGTTCTGTATCGGCAGACGGGAACTGCTCAAAAAGAAAAAGTTCGGTATCGTCGGATCGCGGATCACGCCGCCGTGGGCGGCGAAAGAGGCGCGGCTCGTCTCAGAACGGCTCGCGGAGAGGTTTGTCGTCGCGACGGGGTTTGCGGAAGGCGGGGATCGCGCCGCGATCGACGGCGCGCTCGGCAGCGGGAATCTGATCTGCGTATTGCCGCTCGGAATCGACGGGTGCTATCCCGCCGCGCATCACGCCTTAAAAGAGCAGGTGCGCGAAAAGGGGTTGCTCGTGAGCGAATACGCGCCCGGAACGGGCTTGAAGAAATATCATTTTCACGCGCGGAACCGGATCCTTGCGGGGCTGTCGGAGGGCGTGCTCGTCGCTTCGGCGGGGCGGAAGAGCGGCGCGCTGATTACGGCGAATTTCGCTCTGGAATTCGGGCGCGACGTATTTGCGTTCCCGTACAATCCCGGGATTGCGCAGGGCGCGGGCTGTAATGAACTCATCAAAAGCGGCGCGTATCTCTGCACGGGCGCGGAAGATATTTTCGCGTGTTACGGGATCTCTTCTCCGTCGCGGGAACGGACGGAGCTGAGCGAAACGGAAAGACGGGTGCTGGAAGTTCTGCGGAGCGAAGGGGAAGTGCACGCGGCGGTGATCGCCGAACGGGCGGGGATTCCCGTCTACGAGGCTGCGGCGACGCTGTCCTCTCTGGAAGTCAAAAATCTTGCCGTCAAAGCGGGCGGAAACCGTTATTCCGCGCTGTAACGCGGCTTCGGTAAAGTTCAACAGGAGTTTTATGGATTTAATTATCGTCGAATCGCCCTCCAAGGCGAAAACAATTTCCAAATATCTGAAAGGTCAGTATCGGGTGGACGCTTCGGGCGGGCACATCCGCGATTTGCCGCAAAAGACGCTCGGCGTTTCGATCAAGGGCAATTTTGAACCGAAGTACGTCGCTTCTCCCGGAAAGGAAGAGACGATCCGACGGCTGACGGAAGAGGCGCGTAAGGCGGGGAAAGTCTATCTCGCAACCGACCCCGACCGTGAAGGGGAGGCGATTTCCTGGCATTTGCAGACCGTTCTGGGATTGGACGCGGAGAAGGAAAACCGCATCGAATTCAACGAAATTTCCCCCAAGGCGGTGGAAAACGCGCTTGCGCATCCGAGAAAAATCAATTACAATCTCGTCGACGCGCAGCAGGCGCGGCGCGTGCTCGACCGTCTCGTGGGATATAAACTCTCGCCGCTCATCAACAATAAGATTCAGAACGGACTTTCGGCGGGAAGAGTGCAGTCGGTCGCGCTTCGGCTGGTCGTAGACAGGGAGCGCGAAATTCAGGCGTTCCGTCCCGAAGAATATTGGACCGTCAATGCGGAATTGCAGGATACGGATAAAAAGTTCTCGCCCTTCCGCGCGGCGCTCGAAAAATACAAGGGCAAGAAGTTCAAACCCTCGGACAAGGAGCAGGCGGACGGGGTGTTGGCTGCGCTCGCAAAGGGCGCGTACGCCGTCTCCGCCGTCAAAAAATCGGTGACGAAATCGCACGCGCCCGCGCCGTTTACGACGAGCACGCTCCAACAGGACGCGTCCAACAAATTCGGCATGACGGCGCCCGAAACGATGCTGATGGCGCAACATCTCTACGAGGGAATCGACGTGGAGGGCGAGGGGCATATCGCGTTCGTGACCTATATCAGAACGGACTCCACGCGCGTGTCCGAGGACGCGCAGAAGGCGGCGCTTTCCTTCATCTCCGAGAAATACGGAAAGGAGTACTGTCCCGCAAAGCCCAACGTTTACGCGTCGAAAAAGGGCGCGCAGGACGCGCACGAAGCCATTCGCCCGATCGATCTTTCGCGCACGCCCGAATCGGTCAAAAAGCTGCTCGATAAAAAGCATTTCAACGTCTACAAGCTCATTTACGAACGGTTTATCGCTTCGCAGATGGCGGAAGCGCAGTACGATTCCATGCAGATCGAGATCGGGAACGGCGATTATTCGTTCAAGGCGAGCGGTAAGACGCTGCGCTTTGCCGGATTCACCGCAATCTATCAGGAGAGCAGAAAAGAGGACGACGAGGAGTCGAACGCGAAGCTTCTCCCCGATCTCAAAGAGGGGGATCCGCTCGCGTGCAACGGCGTGAAAGCGGAGCAGAAATTCACGAAGCCGCCCGTACGGTACACGGACGCGTCGCTCGTGAAAGCGATGGAAGAGAAGGGAATCGGCAGACCGAGCACCTACGCTTCGATTATCTCCGTGCTCAACAAGCGGAAATACGTTGAAAAAGACGGGAAGTACATGGTACCCACGCCCGTGGCGTATCAGATCACGGATATGCTTGTGAAATACTTTACCGACATCATGGACGTGGGTTTCACGGCGGACATGGAGGAGAAACTCGACGACATCGAGGACGGCGGCAAGGATTGGCACACGATCATCGCCGATTTTTACCCGCCCTTTGAAGAAAAACTGCGGTTTGCGAACACGGACGGCGACGAGCCGACGGACGTGCTCTGCGACAAGTGCGGACACCCCATGGTGCGCAAACAGGGAAAATACGGAAAGTATCTCGCCTGTTCCAACTATCCCGCCTGTTCCAATATCGTCAGCGAGGGAGAGACGGAGACGACGGACACGCCCTGCCCCAAGTGCGGCGCGATGATGATCGTCAAGGGCGGGAAGTTCGGGAAATTTTTGGCGTGCCCCAACTATCCGACGTGCAAATCCACGTTGCCCTACGGCACGGAGAAGAAAGAGGAGATCTACGAGGGCGTCTGCCCCGAATGCGGAAAACCGACGAAGAAGCTCCGTTCCCGTTACGGAAAGATTTATTACGGTTGCAGCGGCTATCCCGACTGCAAGTTTATGAGCTGGGATATACCGACGGGCGAAAAGTGCCCGAAATGCGCTTCCGCGCTCGTGAAAACGGCGCGCGGAACGGTCAAATGCACGAACAAGGAGTGCGATTACAAGATCGCGCCGTCGGCGGAGAAAAACGGTGAAAATTAAAGTGATCGGCGCGGGGCTTGCCGGCTGTGAAACGGCGTATTATCTGGGAAGCCGCGGCGTCGAAGTCGAACTCGTCGAGATGAAGCCGCGCAAATTCACCCCCGCGCACGAAAGTCCGGATTTTGCGGAGCTCGTCTGCTCCAACTCGCTCAAAAGCGCCGACATATGGGGAAACGCCTGCGGACTGCTCAAAGAGGAAATGCGCCGTCTGGGATCGCTCTCCATGGAGGCGGCGGAAGCGGCGCGCATACCGGCGGGCGGCGCGCTCGCCGTGGACAGAAAGTTGTTTTCAGCGTATATCACGGAACGGATACGGGCATGTCCGAACGTTACGACGGTCTGCGAAGAAGCGACGGAGCTCCCCGACTGCGGCGTGATCGCGACGGGACCGCTCACTTCGGGCGCGCTGTACGAGGCGATCGCCGCGGAGACGGGCGGGGGATTGCATTTCTACGACGCGTCCGCGCCCATCGTGTCCGCGGAGAGCGTGGACAGAGCGTACGCGTTCACGGGCGACCGTTACGGAAGAGGCACGGGGGATTATCTGAACTGTCCTCTGACGAAAGAGGAGTACGAAGCGTTCGTGCGGGAACTGCTCGGCGCGGAAAAGACGACGTTACACGACTTTGAAAAGCGGGAGATCTTCGAGGGGTGCATGCCGATCGAGATCATGGCGGCGCGCGGGAAGGACACGCTGCGCTTCGGTACGTTCAAACCCGTCGGACTCTCCGACGGCGCGGGGCGGCGGCCTTACGCCGTGTTACAGCTTCGGAAAGAGAACGGAGCGGGAACGGCGTACAATCTCGTCGGCTGTCAGACCAATCTGAAATTCGGCGAGCAGAAGCGGGTGTTCTCCATGATTCCCGCGCTCAGGAACGCGGAATTCCTGCGCTACGGCGTCATGCACCGCAATACTTATCTGAACGCGCCCGCCTGTCTGAACGCGGATTTTTCTTTGAAACGCAATCCGGATCTGTATTTCGCGGGACAGATTTCGGGCGTCGAAGGATATGTGGAGAGCGCGATGAGCGGACTGCTCGCGGGGATTCATATCCGGAACAAGCTCTGCGGGAAAGAAGTTGCGATTCCCGAAGATACCTGCGTATGCGGCGCGCTGTCGCGGTATCTGACGATCCCCAATCGGGATTTTCAGCCGATGAACGCCAATTACGGAATTTTGCGGGCGGGATTTTCCGAAATACGGGATAAAAAACTCAAAAAACAGCGCCTCGGCGAGCGTGCGCTCGAAGAGATCGAACGGTTCAGAGCGGTCGTCGGGGAATAAGGAGACAACATGGAATTTCGTGGTACGACAATCTGCGCCGTCAAGAGGGGCGGCGTGACGGCGATCGCAGGCGACGGTCAGGTGACGATGGGCGAATCGGTCGTGTTCAAGAACACGGCGATCAAGGTTCGCCGCATTTACGGCGGTAAGGTCGTGTTAGGGTTTGCGGGATCGGTGACGGACGCGTTCTCGCTCTCCGAGCGGTTTGAAGGCATGCTCAACAAATTCGCGGGCAACCTGATGCGTTCGGCGGTGGAGCTTGCCGATCTTTGGCGGTCGGACAAAATCGGCAGGAAGCTGGACGCCATGATGATTACGGCGGATAAGGATACGCTGTTGATTCTTTCGGGAACGGGCGAGGTGATCGAACCGGACGAAGGGATCTGCGCGATCGGGAGCGGCGGGAATTACGCGCTGGCGGCGGCGCGCGCGCTCGCGCAGAATACTGATTTCACGGCGGAAGAGATCGCGCGGAAATCGCTCAAAATCGCGAGCGAGATCTGCGTCTATACGAACGATCATATTATATGCGAGACGGTGTAAGCCGCGGATCGGGTTTGACAGGAGGACAGAATGGACATTCAATTATCGCCCAAACAGATCGTAAACGAACTGAATAAACACATCATCGGACAGGAGGAGGCGAAGAAAGCGGTGGCGATCGCGCTTCGCAACCGCTACCGTCGCGCACAGCTTTCGCCCGAACTGCGGGAGGAAATCACGCCCAAAAATATCATCATGAAAGGACCTACGGGCGTCGGAAAGACGGAGATCGCGCGTCGGCTCGCGAAGCTCGTCAAAGCGCCGTTCATCAAGGTCGAGGCGACCAAATACACCGAAGTCGGATACGTCGGGAAGGACGTGGAGGGCATGGTGCGCGATCTGGTGGAGTGCGCGTTCCGCCTTGTGAAGGACGAAAAAATGGCGGAAGTGTCCGTCAAAGCGACGGACGTCGCGGAAAAGAAGATGGTGAAAATTCTCGCCGAAGTCAAGAAAGCCGATCGCGGAGACACGGCGCACGAAGTCTTCGAGAGCAATCTTCTGGAATCGCTCCGCAAGGGCACGTTCGACCGTCTCGTGATCGAGACGGAAGTGCGGGACGAGCCGAAGAACATGGAGCTCATTCCGGGCGGTGCGGCGATCAATCTCGGTTCTATCTTCGGGGAGATGCTTCCGCAGAAGAAAAAGAAGCGCAAGATCACCGTAAAAGAAGCGATGAAGACGTTTATCGCGGAGGAATCGGACAAACTCATCGACGACGACGCCGTGAAGGAAGAGGCGTTGCGCCGCGCCGAAAACGACGGAATCATCTTTATCGACGAGATCGATAAAATCGCGGGCAAGGGCAATACTTCGGGCGCGGACGTCTCGCGCGAAGGGGTGCAGAGGGATATTCTGCCCATCGTCGAGGGCAGTACCGTGATGACCAAGTACGGCGCGGTCAAAACGGACTACATGCTCTTTATCGCGGCGGGCGCGTTCCACGTGGCGAAAGTGGAGGACCTCATTCCGGAATTGCAGGGCAGATTCCCCGTTTCCGTGGAGCTTTCCTCTCTGACGAAGGAGGACTTCGTCAATATCCTTACGAATACCGAACATTCGCTGACGCAGCAGTACGCGGTGCTGTTGGCGGTGGACAATATCGATCTGAGATTCACGCCCGACGCAATCGAGGCGATCGCGGAAATTTCGGAGGAAATCAATCTGACGAGCGAGGACATCGGCGCGCGGAGATTGCACACGGTGATGGAATATCTCCTCGAAGACATTTCGTTCAACGCGGGCGGCGGCGATTATCCCGTAATCCCCGTTGAGATCAATCGCGCGTACGTGGAAGAGCATCTGAGCAAAATCACCAAGGACAGGGATCTGAAAAAATACGTTCTGTAAAGAGCGGCGAGCGCGCGGTCGGCGCGCGGATAAGCGGAGATTCTGAGGAAAAAACGGAGAGATCGTTATGATAAATATACCCAAGGGAACAAAAGACGTATTGCCGAGCGAAATCTATCAGTGGCATCACGTGGAGAAAATCGCGCGCGAGACGGCGGAGACGTACGCGTTCAAAGAAATCAGGACGCCCGTATTCGAGCACACCGAGCTGTTCCGGCGCGGCGTGGGCGATACGACGGACATCGTCAACAAAGAGATGTACACCTTTTTGGACAAAGGGAACCGTTCCGTAACCCTTCGTCCCGAAGGAACGGCGGGCGTGGCGCGCGCGTTTCTGGAAAACGGACTTGCAAACGGCGCGATGCCGTTCAAGGCGTATTATCTGATTTCGGCGTTCCGTTACGAACGGCCGCAGGCAGGCAGACTTCGCGAATTTCATCAGTTCGGCGCGGAGCTTTACGGGGCGGCGGGCGCTTCCGCAGACGCGGAAATCATCTCGCTTGCGGATCGGTTTCTGAAAAATCTCGGGCTGAAAAAGGTCGGGTTACAGATCAACTCTATCGGCTGCAAAACGTGTCGGGCGCAATATCAGCAGGCGCTCAAAGAATATTTCCGCCCGCACCTTTCTAAGATGTGCGCGGACTGCAACGCGCGGTTTGAAAAAAATCCGCTGCGCATGATCGATTGCAAAGAGGAGAACTGTAAAAACTTCACGGCGAACGCGCCGAGAATGATCGACTATCTATGCGAGGACTGCCGCGCGCATTTCGAGGAAGTGAAAACGCTGCTCGGCGGCGCGGGAATCCCGTTCACGGTCAATCCTTCCATCGTGCGCGGACTTGACTATTACAGCCGTACCGTGTTCGAGTTTACGTCGGAAGCGGCGGGCGCGCAGGGAACGGTGCTCGGCGGCGGCAGATACGATACTCTGCTCGAACAGATGGGTGAAAAACCCGTTCCCGCAGTCGGTTTCGCCGCGGGCATGGAGCGGATACTGATGGTGATGGCGGCGGAGAACGCACCCATGCCCGAGAATCGCGGCGTCACTTGCTATCTCGCGGGCATGGATCGGGCGTCGCGCGAAAAGGCGTTCCTGCTGGCGTGCGAACTGCGTTCCGAGGGCGTTTCCTGCGAAGTCGATTTAATGGATCGGTCGGTCAAGGCGCAGTTCAAGTATGCGGACAAGACGAAGGCGCGCTTTGTCGCGGTCATCGGGGAACGCGAGCTTGCGGAGCAAACGGCGGAAGTAAAGGATATGAAAAATTCCTCTTCCGAACGCGTAAATTTCCGCGCTCTTGCACAATATTGTAAGGAAAAGATCTGAAAAACAGAAAAGGAGAAAAGAATATGTCGGATTATATCAAAGCGGTCACGGGGGAAGAGTTAAAGGAACTCATCGGTTCGGGAAAGAAAGTCGTCTGCGATTTTTGGGCGACCTGGTGCGGTCCTTGCCGCATGCTTGCCCCCGTCATGGAAGAGGTCGCGGAGGAATTTCAGGGAAGAGCGGAATTTGTCAAATTGGACATCGACGAGAACGAGCAACTCGCCATGTCCTACGGCGTGATGTCCATTCCCGACGTGTACGTTTTTGAAAACGGAGCGGTCAAGGATCATCATTTAGGCTATGCACCCAAAGAGGCGATGACGGAATTTCTCAAAAAGAACGTCTGAGATTGGTTCAAAAAAAGAGCGGAGAGATCCGCTCTTTTTTGCGCCCGCGGAGAGGGGAAACCGCGATAGTCTGAATAGACTTCGCTCCGAAAAGAAGAACGGAAAGTTCGCCGCGCCGAGGAAAGAGAAAGCGCGCGGAAAAATCGCCGCGCCGAGGAAAGAGAAAACGCGCGGAAAAATCGCCGCGCCCGCGGAGAGGGGAAACGCGATAGTCTGAATAAACTTCGCTCCGAAAAGAAAAACGGAGAATCGCCGCGCCGAGGAAAGAGAAAGCGCGCGGAAAAATCGCTGCGCCCGCGGAGAGGGGAAACCGCGCGGAAAAATCGCCGCGCCCGAAGATTCCGCGCGACTGCTCCGCAAAAAATCGTCTTCCGAGAAAATTGCTGCGGACGGGCTGGCGGTAAAAAATCGGCGCAAAATTTCTTGCATTTATCCGTCCGAAATGTTATAATAATGCAAAAATCCGTTGGGAGAACTACAATGATCGATTTAACCTGTATCAGAAACGCCGATCCCGAGCTTTGCGCCGCGATGGAGGACGAGCTTGCCCGTCAGCGCGGAAATCTCGAACTGATCGCGAGCGAGAATATCGTATCCCCCGCCGTCATGGCGGCGATGGGAAGCCATTTTACCAATAAGTATGCGGAGGGATACCCCGGAAAGCGGTATTACGGCGGATGTCAGTTCGTAGACGTGGCGGAAGATCTGGCGCGGAACCGTCTGAAACAGTTATTCGGTTGCGAATATTGTAACGTACAGCCGCACAGCGGCGCGCAGGCGAATTTCGCCGTCTATTTCGCCATGCTCAATCCGGGCGATACGATCATGGGTATGAATCTTTCGCACGGCGGTCACCTGACGCACGGTTCGCCCGTCAATATTTCGGGAAAATATTTCAATATCGTTCCCTACGGCGTGTCCGCGGAGACGGAGACGATCGACTACGACGAGATGGAAAAGATCGCGCTCGAATGTAAGCCGAAGCTCATCGTTTCGGGGGCGAGCGCATATCCGAGGATCATCGATTTTGCGCGGATTCGCGCGATCTGCGACAAAGTCGGCGCGCTGATGATGGTGGATATCGCGCACATCGCGGGGCTGGTAGCGGCGGGACTGCATCCCTCTCCCGTTCCTTATGCGGATTTCGTCACGACGACGACGCACAAGACGTTGCGCGGTCCGCGCGGCGGCGCGATCATGTGCAAGGAGCAGTACGGGAAGGCGATCGACAAGGCGATCTTTCCGGGAACGCAGGGCGGTCCTTTGATGCACGTCATAGCGGCGAAGGCGGTGGCGTTCAAAGAGGCGCTTTCTCCCGCGTTCCGCGAATATCAGGCGCAGATCGTCAAAAACGCGCAGGCAATGGCGAAAAAATTTACGGAAAACGGCGTGCGGCTCGTTTCGGGCGGTACGGACAACCATCTGATGCTCGTCGATCTTCGCAAGGAGGAGATGACGGGAAAAGAGCTCGAAAAACTGCTCGACGACGCGCATATCACGGCGAATAAAAATACCATTCCCTTTGAAACGACCTCTCCGTTCATCACGAGCGGCGTTCGCATCGGAACGCCCGCGATCACTTCCCGCGGAATGAAGGAGCGGGAGGCGGAGCAGATCGCGGGGCTCGTAACCCGCGTGATTCGCGAAAAGGAGCAGGCGGTTCCCGCTGTGGCGGCGGAAGTTGCGGAGCTCTGCGCGAAGTTCCCCATTTACGCGAACGACGTTCTGTAATTCAAAAATACGGCGCATCCGAATTCATCAGCGAGCCCGAACCTGCGTTCGGGCTCGTTTCACGTCGTCAAACCACAAAGAATACGTTCCGTCTTGCAAAAACGTCGCGCCATGAAACGAAAAAACGCCGCGCGCGTAATTTCACGTGCGGCGTTTCAGGGCGATTCCGTGCGTTAAACGATTGCGATCAAAGCTCCCAGCCATGCGGCGGCAGCGATCCAGATCAATCCCCAGATCGCCGTGGCGACGATTCCGACCACGAATCCCGCCGTTCCGAGTCCGTGCGCGTCCCCGTTTTTCTTCGCGAGATGCACGCCCACCGCGCTCAATACGATGGAGACGATCGGCGTGATGCAGAAATACGCCCCCAGCCAGACCAATGAGAGAATGGACAGCACGAATCCCGCAATGCACAGTCCGAACGCCGTCTTGTTTTTCGGACGTTTTTCACCGTTCCGATCGTCTGCGGCGACCAGTACGCCGCAGTGCGGACATACGAAGGCATTGTCCGAGAGTTCTTTTCCGCAATTTTTGCAAAACATGTTTGCACCTCCTGATAGTAGATGATTACATTATAGTCATAATTATGACTATTGTCAAGAAAACGACTACATACTAAAATAAAAATATGATTAGTTACGAGCCGTTTTGGAAAACGTTGCGGGCACGGGGAGAGAGCACCTATACGTTGATCAACCGATACGGAATCAGCAGCGCCACGATCGATCGGATCAGAAAGGGCGGCGGGATCAGTACGACCAAGGTTGACGATTTTTGTAAAATTCTGCACTGTCGGGTGGAGGACGTCCTTGAATTTCGGGAAGAAGAGTAAAGAAACTTTTTTGAAAAGACGGTCTCATTCGCTTGCTTTTACGGAGACAGGGTGATATAATGCAATCAATCGAATATTCTTTGGGGCGGAGTGAAATTCTCCACCGGCAGTAAAGTCTGCGAAGGGCGCGAGCCCCCGAACGGGTGTAATTCCCGTACCGACGGTATAGTCCGGATGATAAAAGAAGCGAATCAAAGCACGGCTTGCGCGCCCCGTTATTTACGGAGCGCGTTTTTTCGCGCCTTCGACCGAACGTTTCAGACGCCGAAGCGTTCGCGGGCGGGAAGGCGTGCGGACGAAGAATACTCGAAATCAATCAAAAGAGGGATTCTTTATGTCAAAAAACTATTTTAACGCGACGCGCATCGCCGTTCTTGCGCTCTTTTCCGCGCTGGCGGGAGTTCTGTATATCTTCAATTTCCCTATCAGCGTGGCGTTTCCGTCCTTTCTCGAACTCAATTTTTCGGACATACCCGCGCTCATCGGCACGTTTGCGCTCGGACCGGTTTCGGGCTGTATTATCGTCGTGATGAAAATTCTCATCAAACTTGTGGCGCAGTCCTCTTCGACGGCGTTCGTCGGGGAGCTTGCGGACCTGTTTATCGGCTTTGCGCTCGTCATTCCCGCGGGACTGATCTATCGCAAACTGCGCACCTATCGGGGCGCGATCCTCGCGATGGCGGCGGGCGCGGTCGCCTCTATCGTCGTCGCAATGATCGCCAACCGGATTCTGCTCGTTCCCTTCTACGTCAGCTTCTTCTTCGGCGGGAGCTGGGATCCGCTCATCGGCATGATGACTCCGCTCTTTCCGGGCTGTACGCGGGAAAATTTTTATACGTTCTATCTTTGGGCGTCCGTTTTGCCCTTTAACGCTTTGCGCTGTCTGATTGCCTGTCTCGTGACGCTGTTCGTCTATAAACGGATTTCCGTCGCCATCAACCGCCTCGTGGAACGCCTGACTCCCAAGGGGGAAGGCGCTGCCGTCCGCAACAGAAAGACAACCCTGATCGCGGTCGCCGTCTGCGTCGCCGTCGTGCTTTTGCTCGTGCTCTTTTCTCTGCTCCGTTACTTCCTTTGGTGAGCCGATCGCATTCGCGGAAAGAATTTTTCTGAAAATTTCAAAAAAAATAAAAAAAATATGCGCAAACAGTTGACAATCCGCCCGTTTGCGCATATAATAGCACTATAAAGCTATGAAACCTATATGTTTTAAGGAGAAATTTATGAAGCGTACAT
>CAMGEK010000017.1 GCA_946055105.1 uncultured Clostridia bacterium | reverse complement strand
TCGGCGTGTAAGATCGCTTTCATCAGATCGCCACCGGTATTTTACGTTCCAAGGGCGTATATTCATACCCTTCGAGCGCGAACGAATCCACCGTGAAGTCGTAAAAGTTTTTTACGGACGGATCGACGACGAGCCGCGGCGCGCGTTTGGGTTCGCGCGAAATCAACTCTTCGACGATGGGAAGATGCCTGTCGTAGAGATGCGCGTCGGCGATCACGTGCACGAGCTCGCCCGCTTCCAGCCCGCTCGAACGCGCCATCATGACGAGCAGAACCGCGTACTGTACGACGTTCCAGTTGTTCGCCGTGAGCATGTCGTTGGAACGTTGATTGAGAATCCCGTTCAGCGTATTTCCCGATACGTTAAACGTCATCGAATACGCGCAGGGATAGAGATTCATTTCGTGCAGATCCTGAAAATTGTATAAATTCGTCATAATTCTGCGCGAAGAGGGATTGTGCTTCAAGTCGTAGAGCACTCTGTCGACCTGATCGAACTCCCCCTCGCGATAGACCGCTTTCTGCGCCAGCTGATACCCGTAAGCCTTTCCGATCGAACCGTTTTCGTCCGCCCAGCTGTCCCAGATGTGCGAATGGAGATCGTGCACGTTGTTGCTCTTCTTTTGCCAGATCCAGAGCAATTCGTCCACGCACGAACGGAACGCCGTTCTCCGAATCGTCAGAATGGGAAACTCCTCTCTCAGGTCGTAACGGTTGACGATTCCGAACTTTTTCACCGTATGCGCGGGCGTACCGTCCTCCCACTTCGGGCGGACGTCGTAAGCCGTATCCCATACGCCGTTCTGCATGATCTCTCTGCAATTTGCGATAAAAATTTCATCCGCTCTGCTCATCTATTCCTCCTTCGCCGCGACAAGTCTCGACCGCGTTTCCTCCTCTCCCAGAATCTGCATGATCGTCCAGAGATCGGGCGTATTCGCTCTGCCCGTCACGGCGATCCGCAACACTTCCGCAACGTCCGAAACGTTACCGCGATACGCTTCGGGATTCGCCTTATAGTCCTTCGTCTCCGCCGCGAATCCGAGACTTCCCGCCAAAGCCTTTACCTTCGAGAACCACGTCTGTGCGTCGTCGGAAACGTCGTAACTTTCCGCAAAACCCGTTAAAATCGCGATTCTCGTCTCGCGATCCACGCGATAGTCGTCCGTCCGCACCGCGCCGCCGAAGAAATACGCCATACTCTCCGTCGCCTGTTTCGCCGTGCGGAAATCCTTTCTGCGCTTTTTGCCGGAGGTGCCCATGCACAGGTTGAGAACGCGCAACGCGTATTCTCTGTCCGAATAATACCCCTTCTGTTCCTCGGAACCGAACTCGTCCGCCCAATCTTTCAGAAAGTCGAACGTCTCTTCCGCAGAGAGCCTCGACAGCTCGTCCGCGGAAATATCGTTGAGTTTGGAAAGGTCGAACAGCGCGCCGCTCTTTCCCATTTTTCCGACGGAAAAGGGAAACTCTTCGAGCGGCTTTTCGGGATTTTTCCGATACCATTCCTCGAAATTGGAATTGAGCAACGTCAGCATGTAGACCTTTACCGCGCGCGGGAAATACCCCTCTTTCCGATAAAATTCAAGCGACAGTTCGGGATCTTTGCGCTTGCTCAGCTTGCGCCGCGTCTCCCCGTCCTGTTTCATGAGCGAGCAGTTATGCCCGTATTTGGGGCGTCGGAATCCGAGCGCGTCGAAGAGTTCGAGATGAATGGGCAGCGACGCCAGCCATTCCTCGCCGCGGATCACGAGCGTCGTGCGCATCAGATGATCGTCGATCGCGTGCGCGAAATGATAGGTGGGTATCCCGTCGCTTTTGAGAATGACGACGTCCTGATCGTTCTCGGTGACGACGATATCCCCTTTGATCTCGTCGTGAAAATTGAGTTTGCGCGTCGCGTCTCCCTGCGAGCGCAGACGGACGACGAACGGTTTTCCCGCGTCCAGAGCGGCGTAAATCTGCTCCTCCGTCAGATTGCGACAGACGGCGTATTCGCCGTAATAGCCCGTGATCTTCTTCTCGGCGGTCTGTTTTTCGCGCAATGCGGATAGTTCCTCTTCCGTACAGAAACAGGGATAAGCGAGCCCGCGGGAAATCAGATCCTTTGCATACGCACGGTAAATTTCCGCCCGCTCGCGCTGATAATACGGACCGTAAGCGTTCTCCGCGCCTTCGATTTCCGCGCCCTCGTCGAACCGCACGTCGAAATAACGGAGCGCGTTTTTGACCGCTTCCACCGCGCCGTCCACCTTGCGTTTGAGGTCGGTATCCTCGATCCTCAGGTACATAACGCCGCCGCTCCGATGCGCGATCCGTTCGTTCGCGATGGCGACGAATAAATTCCCCAGATGAATGAATCCCGTGGGAGACGGCGCGAGACGGGTGACTTCCGCGCCCTTTCCCAGCGCGCGGAGCGGGTAACGTTCTTCGTATTCCGTCAACGCGGGATATTCCCCCGGCAACAATCTCTCGGCAAGTTTTCGATAATCCATACTCTTTTACTCTCCTTTTCCGACTTCCTGCATAACTTTTGCAAAATATCCGCTCTCCGAAATCGGCTCTCCTCCGCGATACAGATGCAGACAATCCCCGATCCGCTCGGCGCGGAAATACGCTTCGTCCGCATGGCGTTCCTCCGTATTCAACACCGTAACCGACGTCGGCGCCAGATACAATCCGTGTAACAGCGCCTGCGCGGGCAGATTGAGCAGATGCGAAAGCATCAACATGCTGATCCCGAAATGACAGAAAATCACGACCGTCTTATCCGAGCGTTCCCTGACGCGGTAAGCGTTTCTTCTCCGTTCGTATCCGTACGACGCGATCGTTTCGTCCAATCGCGCGCAGACCTCCTCGTAACGCTTTTTCAACGGCGACGTCCGCGGAATTTCAAGCCATTTCTGCGCGTTGAAGTTCCGCTCGTCGTCCGTCCATTCGGACGGAAAGAAATCCCACGCGATACGGATTCCGCCCTTGCCGTCGTCGATGACGCCCATCCATTCCTGCGCCCAATCGACGACGCGCGGCTCTTTTTTCCAGACCGCGCAACACGCCAGCGCGGTTTCGTACGCTCTGCCGAACGGCGAAGAATAGACGTCGTCCACCTTCCAGCCTTTCGCGCGTTCGGCAAGCAACGCCGCCTCCCGCTTCCCTTTTTCCGTCAGGGAATCCCGCGCGTAGTCGGGATCGCCGTGCCGTATCAGAATCAGTCTCATGCAAGTTCTCCTTTCAATAATCCGATCGTCTCGGGCGCCGTTTCCGCCAATCCGTTCTCCACCTCGTGAACGAGCGCGACCGCCCGCGCCGTAACCGGAGTTTTCGCGCCCAGCCGAAGCCCTTCCCGCACGACCATGCCCGCGACGAAATCGACGTCGCACCGTTTTCCCGCGCGGAGATCGGCGAGCATGCCCGACCTCGTCTGCGCGTACGGTTTCATCGCGATCGGCAACAGAAATCCGAACGGACGGGCAAACACGCGAAACAGATCTCTTCCGTTCAGGGGAAGTTTTTCACAGCCCGCCGCGCGTGCGACGGAAAACGTCTCCCGCATGATCGCGAGCGCATATCGACCGTATTTACGCGCGATCGTTCCGAACGGCAGTCCCGACAGCGCGGACAGTGTGGAAAAAGACGCGTTCATCGCAAGCTTCGCATAGCGCAGTTCGGTTAAATTTCCCGTCGAGACCGTTCCCGCCGCCGAAAACAGCCGCGCAAGATCCGCGAGCCGTTCTCCCGCGCCGTATGCGCCCAGCCCCATACGATACCCCGCGCCCGTCACGGACACGGCGTTCTCTTCCATCGCCGCGCCCCACGAAAGAGTGCACCCGTAGACGCGGTCTGCGCCGACGGTCTCCGCAAGCGTCCGTTCGGGCAGTCCGTTCTGCACGGTAACGAGCGCGCCGTCCGCTTTCAGATACGGAAGCAAAAATTCCGCCGTAAGGGCGTTTTCGCTCTGTTTCGTCGCCAGAATCACGAGGTCGTATCCGCCCCGCATCTCTTCCGGCAGGCACGCGCGCACCCGTTTCCGTCGTCCGTCCACGATCGCGCCGCGCTCGTTCAAAAATCGTACGCGCGCATGGTTGCGCGTCACAAAATCAAGTTCTTCCGTCGGAAGCGGCAGGCGCACGCCGAGGCTCGTCCCCATCGCGCCCGCGCCGTAAATACACGCCCTCACGTTGCGATCCCGACCGCGGCGGCGATCGCAGCCACCGTCTCGTCGATATTCTTTCCGTCGCAATCCACCGTGACGTCGGCATATTTTTCGTACAGCGGAACGCGCTCTGCGTAGAGCTCTCCGATCGTCGTAACGTCGCCGCGCATGACCACGCCCCGACGCGCGAGGTTGGGAATCCGCCGCTTGACTTCCTCTTCTCCGAGATGAAGATAGACGACTTTTCCGATCTCTTTCAGATGCCGCATGGCGTTTTCGCCGTAAACGACGCTCCCGCCCGTCGCGATTACGCACCGCTCCGCCCAAAGTTCGGCGTTCACGCGGTCCTCGATCGCGATGAACCCCTCCGCGCCTTCGCGCTCGATCACGTCGCAGAGAAGCGCCTTCCGCTCGTTCTGAATGAGCAGATCGCTGTCGATAAATCCGTATCCGATTGTCTTGGCGAGCAACACCCCCGCCGTACTCTTCCCCGACGAAGGCATTCCGATCAAAACGATATTGTCCATACTCTGTTTATTATAAATCATAAGAAATAAATTGTCAATCGCACAACGGCAGACTTCCCGATTCCTTCCAAAGAATTTATCGTCAAGCGCTTGACAAAACGGAAACGGTTCGGTATAATGTCACATATCATAAAAAAGGAGACATCATGAAAAAGAAAAGTTTCTTATTGACCTGTATCGTACTCATGGCGATGATGATCGCGGTACTCTGCGGATGCAGCTCTTACGGCGGCATCAAGTCCTCGTATGAAAAAGCGGGCTTTACCGAGAGCGAAAGTCTCGAATCCGTTCAGAACGAGATCATGAAAGCGCTCAATACGGACAACGAAGAAGAGATCGCGCAGATCTGCAAAGTGCATGCGTTCACGAAAAACGTCGTGCATATCGCGGTGATCTTTGAATTTCAGTCCACCGAAAAAATGAACGAGATCATTCAGGAGAGCGAAACGCTCAAAGGCGCTATCAAAGACGCGCAAAATTCCGAATACGTCAACGGAAACTGCGTTTTGTTCCCGATTTGCACGTCCGAAGCGAAAGCGCCGTTCAAAGGCTGAGCCGATTCCCTCCCCGCGGAGGGAATTTTTTTCGGAAACCGCATAAAATAAGTTGTTTTTTTCCGCGAAGTGTGTTATACTTCATAGGTACTCGGAAAGAATAATGAAGGACAGATGTGTTATGGATAACGTAATGATGTTAATGAATCTGCTCGCGCCCGCAAAGGACGCCGCGACTTACGCGACGTACCGCACGGTGAGCATCGTCTTCGTCATCGCCATGTTCGTGGCGGCGATCGCGGCGATTATCTTGGTTCTCATTCAGCCCGGCAACTCGGAAGGGATCGACGCGCTCGGAGGTTCGAGCGAAACGTTCTTCGGCAAAAATAAAGGGAAGTCCACGGAAGCGACTCTGAAAAAATGGACGATCGTCTGTCTCGTCGTCCTTGCGGTTCTCGCAATCGTGTTCTACATTTTGCAGTACAACGGCATCTGGTCCTGATTTCCACTGAAACGACGCGGGCGGCTCTGAGCGAGTTGCCCGTTTATTTATCCGCAAAAAAAGGAGTTTCGATTGAACGCAAAACAATCCATTCTCAATAAAATAACAGACGGCACGTTCGCCCTGCTCACCGACGTTCAAATCGCGAAAAAACTCCGTCTCGGAAAACGCGAATCGCTCGGTCTGAAAGACATGCTCGATTCGCTCGTCCGAGAAGGTCTGCTCTTCTCCGATTCCCGCTCGCGGTACGGAACCGCGGAACAGTTCGGCGCGAAAAAAGGAAAAATCTCCGGAAACGAACGCGGATTCGGATTTTTTATGCCGGAGGACGGCTCGCCCGATCTCTTTCTCCCCCGCAAATCGCTTCGCGGCGCATTGCACGGCGATACCGTGCTCGCAATCCGCGTCGGCGGTCGTTCGGACGACGAGGGAGAAGTGCTCGCCGTGCTCGAACGCGGATATTCGGAGGTCGTCGGCACCTTCCGCAAAGAAGGAAAACTCTGCTATCTGCGTCCCGACGAACGCAAACTTTCGACGGAGATCCGCATTCCGCTTTCGAAGTCGGCGCATTGCGCGGACGGCGTGAAGGCGGTGGCGAAAATCACCTCTTACGCCGACGGGACTCCCGTAGGCGAAATCGTCGAGGTTCTCGGCGACGGAGACGACTTCTTCGTGGAGGAACTTTCGCTCATCCGCGCGCATAAACTGCGCGAAGAATTTCCCGACGAAGTTCTTTCCGCCGCGGAACAACAGGAGCGACGGTCGATCACCGAAAAAGATCTCCTCCGCCGCGTCGATCTTCGGCAAACGCTGATCGTCACCGTGGACGGCGAGGATACGCGCGACATCGACGACGCCGTTTCCGTCGAAAAAAAAGACGGCGTCTTTCATCTCGGCGTGCATATCGCGGACGTCTCCCATTACGTTGCGCGGGGATCGGTCATCGACGAAGAAGCGTTCCGTCGCGGCACGAGCGTCTATTTCCCCGACCGCGTGCTGCCCATGCTCCCCAAACAGCTCTCCAACGGGATCTGTTCGCTCAACGAGGGCGTGGACAGACTGACGCTGTCCTGTTTCATGACGGTGGACGGACGCGGGCGCGTGCTATCGCGTAAAGTCGCGCCCTCCGTCATCCGTTCCGCGCACCGTATGACCTATACGGAAGTGACGAAACTGTACGAAGGAGACGGGGAAACGGTCGCAAAATATCCCGATCTGATCGATTTCGTTCAAACGGCGATCGAATTGACGAATATTCTCAAAACCGCGCGGGAAAACCGCGGCGGCGTCGCCATGGACGTCAAGGAAGCGAAAATTCTCTGGCAGGACGGAAAAATCGTCATTCCCGATTACGACCGTTCTGTTTCGCACGAAATGATCGAGCAGTTCATGGTGCTCGCGAACGAGAGCGTCGCGAGCCTGATGAGCGAGAAAAACCATCCCTTCGTCTACCGCGTTCACGAACGCCCTTCGCCCGAAAAAGCGGAGGGATTCAAAGAATTTCTCGAAGACGCGGGAATCGGCGTGCGGTTCGATCCCGACCGCGTGTCGCCTGCGGATTATCGGGATCTTCTCAACGGTCTCAAACGTTCCCCGCTGTATTCGGTCGTCAACCGCGTGATGCTGCGTTCGATGATGAAGGCGAAATATTCGCCCTCCAATGTCGGACATTTCGGTCTTGCCAGCGATTGCTACTGTCATTTCACCTCCCCGATCCGCCGCTATCCCGACCTCTGCGTCCACCGCATCGTAAAACAATCGCTGACCGATCCGGAAAGCGTGAAAAAACAATTCGATTCGTTCGTATCGCGCGCGGCGGTACAGGCTTCGGAATGCGAAAAGAACGCGACGGAAGCGGAACGCGACGTCGACGCGCTCTATACGGTCGCGTACATGCAGGACAAAATCGGAGAAGAGTACGACGCCGTCATATCCGGCGTGACTTCGTTCGGCGTCTTTGCAGAGCTCTCCAACACGATCGAAGGGCTCGTTTCCATCGATTTGCTCCCCGACGACCGATACGAATTTATCGAAGAGAAATTTCTGCTCCGCGGCACGAAAAACTCCTTCCGCATCGGCGAGGGCGTGCGCGTCAAGGTCGCGGGCGTGGATTGGGGCGCGCGCAGAACGCAGTTTCAATATCTCGGAAAACTTTCCCCGAACGGAAAGGAGGCGTCGTCGTGAAAATCATCGCAGTCAACAAATCCGCGTCTTTTGAATATTTCATCGAGGAAAAATACGAAGCGGGAATCGTGCTCGAAGGCAGCGAAGTCAAGTCCATTCGCCTCGGACACGCCTCCCTCGGAGAGAGTTTCTGCGAAATCAGACGGGGTGAAATCATCCTCAAAAACATGCACGTCGCCCTGTACGACAAGAGCGGCGCGTTTTCCACCAAGGATTCCAGAAAAGACAGAAAATTGCTTCTGCACAGACGGGAAATCGCGAAGATCGCGGGGAAAGTCAACGAGAAGGGTTACACGCTCGTGCCCTTGAAACTCTATTTCAAAGACGCGCTCGTGAAAGCGGAGATCGCTCTGTGCAAAGGCAAACATACTTACGATAAAAAACGCGCGATCGCCGAGCGCGACGTCAAGCGCGCGACCGACCGTGCGGTGAAAGAAATTTTCAGATAGAGAGGTGTTATTATGAACGAACTTCGGCAGGACACTCTGTGCGTTCAGGCGGGTTACAGACCGCAAACGGGCGAAAGCCGTATCCCGCAAATCTGCCAGAGCACGACGTTTTATTACGGCGATACGCAGAAAATGGCGGATCTGTTCGATCTTAAAACGGACGGCTTCTTTTATTCCCGCCTTGCGAACCCCACCGTCGAAACGTTGGAAAAGCGCGTCGCCGCGCTCGAAGGCGGCGTCTGCGGAATCGGTTGCGCGTCCGGCATGTCCGCGATTCTTTTGACCGCCATGACGCTCTGCGAAGCGGGAGACAACATCGTCTGCGCGAATCAGGTGTACGGCGGAACGTACAATCTGTTCGGTACGACTTTGCCGCGGCTGGGCGTGGAATGCCGTTTCTTCGACGCGGACTGTTCCGCCGAGGAGTTGGATTCGCTGATCGACGGAAAAACCAAATTCGTATTCGCCGAAACCGTTGCGAATCCGTCCATCGTCGTGCTCGATTTTGATAAAATCGCGGACGTCTGCGCGAAACGCGCCCTGCTCTTCATCGTGGATAACACGCTCGTCACGCCCGTTCTCTGCCGTCCCCTTTCGCTCGGCGCGAACGTCGTCGTCCATTCGACTTCCAAATATATCGACGGGCATGCCGCGGCGCTCGGAGGCATGATCGTGGACGGCGGAAATTTCCGCTTTGAGGGAAATCCGCGCTATCCCGCTTTCAATCAACCGGACGAAAGCTACCACGGGCTCGTCTATGCGCGTCTCGCCGTCGCGTTCGGCACGAAATGCCGCGCGCAGATGATGCGCGACACGGGCGCGATGATGAGTCCGCAGAACGCCTTCCTGACCTTCCTCGGCTGCGATACGCTCGCGCTCCGCATGGAGCGGCACTGCGCCAACGCCGCGAAGATCGCCGCGTTCCTCGCCTCTCACCCTAAGATCGAATGGGTAAAGCACCCGTCTCTTCCCGCAGACCGATACCATGCCCGCGCGCAAAAGTATCTTCCGAACGGTACGGGCGGCATGATGAGCTTCGGAATCCGCGGCGACGCCGCGACTTGCGCGAAGTTCATGGAGGCGCTTGAACTGATCACGCAGGAGACGCACGTCGCCGACGTGAGAAGCTGCGTCCTTCACCCCGCTTCCACCACGCACAGACAGCTTTCCGAACAGGGACTGAAAGACGCGGGAATTACGGAAAATCTCGTGCGGCTGTCCGTCGGAATCGAGAATGCGGACGATCTGATCGCAGACCTCTCCCGCGCGCTCGACCGCGTCTGAGAACGATCGTCCGAACGCCACAAACGGAAATACGAACGATTATACGGAGGTAATTTATGCCTATCGTCATAGACCGCAATATCCCCGCGTACACCCTGCTCGGCGAAGAGCGCATCTTCGTCATGGACAAGGAGCGCGCGGGAAAACAGGATATCCGCCCCATCGAAATCGCCATTCTCAACCTGATGCCGACCAAGGTGGAGACGGAAACGCAGTTCATGCGTCTTTTATCCAACTCTCCTTTGCAGGTGAACGTCACGCTCATTCATACGCAGAGTTACCGCTCCAAAAACACAGAAGCGGCGTATCTCGACCGCTTTTATCAATCGTTTGAAGAAGTGAAGAACCGACATTTCGACGGCATGATCATCACGGGCGCGCCCGTGGAAGAGCTCGAATTTTCCGACGTCGCCTATTGGGACGAGCTGAAACGGATCTTTGATTTTACGACGACGAACGTCACCTCCACGCTCTTCATCTGCTGGGGCGCCATGGCGGCGTTGCATTATTTCTACGGCATCGAAAAATATCCCTTGCCCCGCAAACTGTTCGGCGTATTCGCCCATAAAAAGGTCGCCTATCCGACGCCCGATCCGCTCATGCGCGGCATCTCGGACGAGTTTCATATGTGCCATTCCCGACATTCCGCCGTCAGAGAGAGCGACGTCAGGAAGGACGCCCGTCTGAAAATTCTCGCGACTTCTCACAGAGCGGGCGCGCCCATACTTTGCAATCTCGACCACAGCCGCGTCTTTGTTCTGGGGCACATGGAATACGACCGCGACACGCTCAAACGGGAGTACGAACGCGATCTCGCCAAGGGACTTCCCATCGAAAAGCCGTTCTGCTATTTCGCGGACAAAGACTGTACCCAAATCAACATGAACTGGTCGTCGACGGCGAACCTGTTCTATAATAATTGGCTGAATTTCGTCTATCAGACGACTCCCTATCAATTCTGAAAAACGCAGCTTGCCATCGAAGACGAACTGGTCGTCGACGGCGAACCTGTTCTATCACAACCGGCTGAATTTCGTCTGTCAGACGACTCCCTATCAAATATGAAAAAAGCGAAGCCGTTGCTTCGCTTCCGTCGCCGCGCCTTACCGCATGCGGTATCGCGGAAAAAAGCGCTCCGATCAACGGAGCGCCTTTTTCAGTCTTCCAGACCTTCGTTCAGTTTTGCGAGCAACGCGTCGAGATCCTCGCCGTGAACGGCGACCGCCTCCGCGATCGTCTCGCCGTGCGCCATCGCGCAACCGAGACAGTGCATTCCTGTGGAAAGCAAAATTTCCGCGGAATTCGGGTTGAGTTCCAAACAGTCTACGATCAGCGTATCTGCCGTAATTTTTGCCATTTTTCCTGCTCCTTTACGATTGATCGTAATTATTATACCACGCGTCGCGGTTTTTTACAACCGTTTGGGGGAAGCCGCGAAAAAATTTTTTTTCGGAGAGCAAATTCTGATCGCCGCAGAAACAAATCAGAAACATCGCCGTGCTATACTGTTACCGTAGAGAACGTATATCCGTCGGAACGCCTTGATCGGGCGGCTTCCGACGCGGCGAGGGTTATGAAGAAACTCATCGGAAAAATCAGATCTCTGTCCTATGAAGAACGGCTCGTCTATACGACGGCAGTCACGATGACGGTAACCGTGCTGATCTCCGCGGGAAAAATCCTGATCGGACTGTTTTCCGACTTTATTCTGGTCGTCGTCGGAATTTTCGGCGTTCTGCTGTTCGCGGCAAAACTGCAATGTATTCTCGGCGCGAAAAAAACGATGGGAAATTTCAAGCTCCGAAACGCGTTGATCGCGCTCTTCCTTCTGTCCGCAGGACTGATCTATATCTTCTATATGGGACGGCTGCTCTTTTTTGACGTTGCGAACGAGGAATACGGACAATTTCAGGCGGTTGCGACGGCGACGATCTCCTTCTTTGAAATGGGGTTGGCGATTTACGGACTCGTTAAAACGAAAAACAAAGGGCACTATTTCCGCGACATCAAAATCGTAAATTTCGTTTCGGGAATGACCGCGATCATGACCGCGCAGATCGCCCTGACCTCTTTTACGGGCGCGAACGCGAATTTTTACAGCGGACTTTTGGGCGTGGGGATCGGGATCGTGACCATACTTCTGGCGATATACGTCTATTTCACTCCGCGGATCAGTATCGTCGACAGAGAACACAACGTCTTCCTTCTGAAAGAGCCGGAGGAAAACGCGCTCGTCGATATGAACGGAAAAACGGCGGAAATCGTTCTGTGCAAAAGCAAAATTTACAGCGCCTGCGTATATCGCGCGACGATCACGGGTACGGTCGTCAACGGGCATATCGTGAAATTGAAGAGTGGACTTCGGCAAATCAACCCGTTCGCCAAGACCGTTCTGATCGTTCTCTCCGAAATCCTCGTCTTTGCGTGGCTCGTCGGATACGCGGCGTATTTTTTCCGCGCGTTGGATTTGCCGGGCAAGCTCGAATCGATGATGGCGGAAAACGGTTTTGAAAAGACGGCGGATCCGACCGCGCCTCCGACGGAGGGCGATCGGACGCTCTTATAAGGGAGAAAGACAATGGATAAAATTCTCGTAGTCGAGGACGACGCGGATCTGAACGCTCTGATCTGTTCCGTTCTCAAAAAAAACGGATTCGAGCCGCACGCCTGTTTTAACGGCGAACAAGCGTTGGAAGCGTTGGCGGACGAAGCTTTCGACGCGATCCTCAGCGACGTTATGATGCCCGAAGTCGACGGCTTCGCGCTCGCCGCGAGCGTCCGCGAAAGAGACGCGCGGATTCCCATTCTGTTCATGACCGCGCTCGACGATAAGCCGTCCAGACAGTACGGGTATCATCTCGGCGTCGACGACTATATCGTAAAACCCTTCGACGCCGATATTCTGCTGATGCGGCTGGGCGCGCTTCTGCGGCGGGCGAACGTCGAAAAAACGCAGGAGCTGACCGTCGGGAATCTGACCATGAGCCGGGAAGAACATCTCGCTTACGTGGACGGAGAAGCTCTCGCTCTGACCGTAAGAGAGTTCGATATTCTGTTCAAACTGCTGTCCTTTCCGAAAAAGACGTTTACGCGCGCCAAACTCATGGAGGAATTCTGGGATTACGACGCCTCCTCCACTTCCCGCTCGGTCGACGTCTATATGGCGAGGCTGCGCGAAAAAACGTCGTCCTGCACGGGGTTTGAAATCGTAACCGTTCACGGATTGGGCTACAAGGCGGTTCTGAAATGAAAACAAGACGAAAAACGCGCTCTCTGATTTCTGCCTGCTCCTATTTCCTCGCCGCAGTCGTCGTGGTGTCGCTTGCGGTGCGCGTCTATGCGATTACCGCCGAAAAAAGCGACGGAAACGAGCGTTGGATCGCAATCGTCATGCTATGCGTGATCATCGTTCTTGCCGCCGCCTGCACGGTTCTGGAATATCTGTACCGTAAATTCAAAGTCGAAAAACCCGTGGAAAAAATATTAGACGCGACGGATCGGATCGCTTCGGGCGATTTCACGGTCAGATTGACGACCGCGCACTCTTTCGCGCGGTACGACGAATACGATCTGATCATGGAAAATCTCAATAAAATGGCGTCGGAACTCTCCAAAACGGAGGTGTTGCGAACGGATTTTATTTCAAATATTTCCCACGAGCTCAAAACGCCGCTCGCCATCATTCAGAATTACGCCGCATGTCTTACCGACGGGGAACTCGGCAAGGAAGAGCGCGTCCGTTACGCGGCGACGCTGGTTTCCGCGTCGAAACGACTGAGCGACCTGATCGTCAACGTCCTCAAACTCAATAAGCTTGAAAATCAAGGGATTCGCTCTGAAACGGAACGGGTGAAGTTGGACGATATGCTCGCGGAAACCGTATTGCAATTTGAAGAGCTCATCGAAGCAAAACGTCTCCAACTCGACTGCGATCTGGACGAAGTGACCGTCCTCTCCTCGCCGAGCTGTCTCGAAATCGTCTGGAACAACCTTCTGTCTAACGCGATCAAATTCACCGAATCGGGCGGGACGATCGGCGTTTCGCTGAAAAGCGACGGAGACGACGCCGTCGTAAAAATTTCCGACACGGGATGCGGAATTTCCCCGGAGACGGGAAAGCATATCTTTGAAAAGTTTTATCAGGGCGATACTTCGCACGCGCAGGAGGGAAACGGGCTCGGGCTCGCTCTCGTGAAAAAAGTCATCGATACGATCGGCGGCGAGATCACGGTGGAAAGCGAACTCGGTAAGGGCAGCGTTTTTACCATCGTTTTACACAAGAACTTATAACGGAGAACGGCTATGGCAGAGAATCGGAATTTCAAATATACTTACAGAGCGCCGACGGAAGAGGAACGGCGGGAGATCGAAGCGATCCGAAGAGAATATTCCGCCCCCGAAACGGGCGCGGACAAACTCGACGAGCTGAGGCGGCTGGACGAACGCGTGAAGCGTCTGCCGAAAATCGTCGGGCTTTCATGCGGAATCGTCGGCGTGCTCGTCTTCGGGCTGGGCATGTCGCTGGTTCTGGTGTGGGAACGGCTCGTCGGAGGAGCCGTCACGTCCGCCCTCGGCGCGGCGATTACGGCGTGCGGTTATTCGTTATATAAATTAACCTTGAAGCGCAATCAAAAGAAGTACGGAAAACAAATTCTCGCGCTGACCGAGGAGCTGCTAAACGCAGAGGAAAACAAAGACCGATAACGCCTGAAACGGACGGGGCCGTCGCGATTCGCGACGGCTTTTTTTGCGTTTACAAAACTTTTACAAAACGTTTACGCTTTGAAAACAAAACCGCATCAGGACGGAAACGTCAATCGTGTATGATACGGGTACAAAGTCAGACAAGGAGGTTCGATATGAACAAAGAATTACAAAACGAATACGTAAAAGGACTGCGCGAGGAATACTCCGAACGCAAACGGGACAAAGTCGACGAACTGCACGATCTCGACCGATCGGTAAAATTACCGACGGAGATCTTCGCGTTTTCTTTCGGCATCTTCGGCGCGCTCGTTCTGGGCGTCGGCATGTGCCTTGCCATGCGCGTAATCGGCAGCGCGCTGTTCTTCGCCCTTCCGCTCGGCGTCGTAATCGGCTGCGTCGGGATCGGCATCGTGATCGCCAACTATTTCCTCTATCGGAAAATTCTCAAATCCCGTAAAAGAAAATACGCGGCGCAGATTCTCGCGCTCAGCGACGAATTATTGAACGACTAATCAATCAAAAGGAGTTTCAGATATGGAAAAACGGTTTCATCCCTTTCGGGACATGAAGGAGAGCGCGAAAGCGCAACACGAAGTTGACAAGGCGCAGTTTGAAGCGGTCAAAGCGCGTTCAAAGGCGAATCGGGAAGAGGCAAAAGCTTTGGGAAAAACAGAGTCGCGTAAAAAGCCGGAACAGGAACAACGCGACGAACTGATTGCCGAAGCGAATGCGGCAAGAGCGGAAGCAGAGGAGCGCATAGCGCGTTTGCGGAATCTTAACGGGAAAAAGGATTAAGGAGGCGGATGATGAAAATAGAAAATCCCAAAGTAACCCTTGCGGACGACGCAAGAAATTGCGTGGAAGAAGAAGGCAGAAGCGGATTCCTGGATTGGTTGTTCGAGTTTAACGTTACGGGCGACGACGGCGAGCTTTACGCCTTGGGCGGCTCTATCCTCTCGCTTGACCTTGAAAAGATCGACTTGGTAACGTTGAACCTGTCCAAAGGTACGGGAAACGTAAGACAGCTTAAAAATTCCATCTATAAAATCGGGGAATACCCCGGGTCTATAATGGATAAGTTTTACCGCAATCCCCGCGGCGCGTTGAACGTCGAAAAGCGCGAACACAGCGTCTACGTCACCTGCGGAAAACACTATGCCGTCGAGTGCTTCGAGGACAATTCCTGGCACATTCAGGCGGATACCTGCGACGGCGAATACAAAGCCGATTTGTGGCACAGACCGCACGGTTATCCCCTCTGGTACGGCAGAGAAAAGCCGTCGTATCTCACCCAACATTCCGTTACTTACGGCTATAATTGGTCGGGCGACGTCGAGGGTGAGTTCACCTATCAAGGAAAGACCGTTAAAATCAAAGGTACGGGACAGCGCGAAAGATACGTCGCCGTCGATTCCTCCGCAGCAGAGCTTGGCGGCTGGGAAGATTGGGGGTATATAACGTTTAACGAGCTTCATTCTTCCATGTACGATATGCGGCTGGGTATGAAAGACTTCGCCGTCTACGACTTGCAGACGGGAAAATATTATCCCGAAGGCGAAATGGAAATCACGCACGAAGATTGGGTATTTATGCGCAATCTCGACGGGTTTATTCCCTCTGTCTACAATATTAAAATCAAGACCGCGGACGGGGTTTACGAGGCGAGAGCGCACGTCGGCAACGCGAGAGTCTGGGGCGTAACCTTCAAAGTCCCCGACTATCCCGTGGCGACGCTCGTCTTCGACAAGGTCGAAGGCAGGTTCACCTATAACGACGGCACGGTAAAAACGCTCACGGGCGGCAGAGGAACCGTATCGGTGCGGCAATGGCACGCATATCCGAACGTTCTGCCCCGCGAGCTCTATTCGGACGATTCTCCGACAGGCGAAAAATTCGATACGCTGTAACGCGGAAACCGCTCGGCAATGATTTTCGCCCGCTAAAACATAGAAAAACTCGCTTGAACAAAAAAAGTTCAAACGAGTTTCACTTGGCGGGAATGAATCGTGCGATGTCGAACTGTACGCCTTTCATGAAGAGGCAAAATATCTATTGGCTTTGCCTCTCTGTTGAGAATGATATTTACATTTCTACTACGAAAAAGTACATATTCGCACCTGTTTTTCGATTCTGATAAATTGTAATCGAAATGCAGGTGCATTATTTATGCTACAGTTTATAGAAGAATTTTACTACGGAAGCATTGATCCGCAGGCACGTAGTACAAAGAATAAGGCAGTCAGAAGCAAATGAAAGCCCTTATGAAGAACGAAGATTTACTAACCAACGCTATATACACAACGAACAGAGGAAATGGTTTCTTGATTACGGCAAGTTTCTTGCCCTCCTTGTCGATACCGAAGAACAGGCACAGGAACTCTTTTCTCGGTTGGTAAAAAAATTCGCCGAAAAGGAAGGCGTGACCGAACAGCTCAAATCGCCGACCAAATGGTGTGAGTGCGTAAGATGAATAATATCCGTGATCGAGCAACTGCATTCATAAACGAAAATATTGTTTATAAATAATTAGAAACAAACCATCCAATAGATGAGGTCTATTGGATGTCTGCGTTGCCCCAAAAAACTGATTTTATCAGCCGTTTTGAGTTTTCATTTCTCTGTTTTCTCGCTTTTTCCGTTCCGTTTTCGAACCACGCACTTCGCGATTTCAACGGAGCGATTTCAAATACTCTTCGACGTTTCTGTATTCGATTCCGTTTTCCAAAGTTGTATTTTCTCCGCGATAAACAACAACTTTTTTAGTGATTTTTCCGTATCTGAATTCCGTGTTTTTCAGTTTCTCCTCATCAATCAGATGCCTGTATTGCTCTTTCGCCTGCTCCTTGCTGTGCTTTACTTCGTAAATTTTGCAAGTCGCGTTTGCACTGTCCGCAACAACCATATCGAATTCGCCGACGGCGAATTGAAGCTGAAAAACCTGCTTTTTCGGATTCGTAATCTTTGTTTCAAGTAACACGATGTCTTCCATCATTCTGCCCTTTATATCGCTTAAAATCCGTTCGATAACGGCATTTCTTTCGGCTATGGAAAGCTCCTGAAACTCCCCGTCTTCAAGCAACGATTCCATAAAATCAAATAAAACGTTACTCCGCTTTTTCCAGCACGAACAATTGACACTCAAATTCCTGATGCGACTCTTGCGAGCAGTTTAAGCCCACGTTCATGTAATAGTCGCCGTAATACACCTTACCGTCGTGACTGTTTTTGTAGCGCTTGTCGGGATCAAGTCCGCGCAGCCGCACAAAACGGAAGCGATCTTGCTGACATCTGAGGTTCATTGACAGTACGAGACTTGTTGCCCTGTCCTTGCTTACGCACTGCACGATATAGTACTCCCCGTCTGACGGATCGGCAATATGATACAAATCCCCGTTTTCCACGACGTCTTTGTGGTAGCGTTTGTACAACTCCGCCGTTTCGTTTAACATGGCAACTTCTTCGGCGGTCAGTTTATTTGGGTTCATTTCGTAGCCGTAGGTACCGAATAACGCAAACTGCCCCTTGGCTCTGTAATCAAATAACTTACAGTCGTTGACGTGCGTACCCATTGTGCAAAGCGGATACCCGAAGGACGTATTGAAATTAATGGTGCACCTGCGCGCGGGGTTGGACTCGTCGCTTGTCCAGATTTGCGGACAATAGCATAGTGTTCCAAGATCAAAACGTCCGCCTCCGCCTGCGCAACCTTCTATCATCACGTCGGGATAGCGCGCCGCAATGCGCCCGAGCAACTTGTAATAGCCGAGCGTAAGGCGATGATATACTTCACCCTGCCTTTCCGCACCAAGATGCCCGGAATAATGCTCGTATACCCGGCGATTATAGTCCCACTTAATGTAATCGACGTCGTATTTGTCAAGAACGGCGATCATTTGGTTATAGATATTGTCCACAACGTCGTCTCGCGTCATATCCAAGTGCATTTGGTGCCGACCGAGAAATACGTCCTCGTTATCCTCGCGCAAAGCGTAGTCGGGATGCTCCTTAAACAGGTCGGAGGTAAAATTGATCATTTCGGGTTCAAACCATATGCCGAATTTGATCCCCTTGGCGTGGCAATGAGCAATCACCTTGCCGAGATCGATTTTATCGGTGTTTATATGCCAATCGCCAAGTCCGTCGCGGTCGTCGTTGCGACGACCGAACCAACCGTCGTCCAGCACAAACAACTCCGCGCCGATTTTCGCCGCGTCGTCAATATAAGAAATGATACTGTCGGTGGTAAAGGTGAAGTGGCAGCCCTCCCACGAATTGAACAGTACGGGTTTGTATTCGCGGTCATGACGATAAGTTACAATGTGGTTGCGCACAAAGTCATGCATATTGCGACTCATGCCGTCTATGCCGTCCGACGAGTAACATACCACGGCTTGCGGCGTGACAAAACTGTCGCCGTCGGCAAGTACCCAGGAAAAATCCTCGTCGTTGATACCGTACGTGATGTGGGTTCCGCACCACATATCGCTGAATGTGCGTAACTTAAAGTTGCCGCTGTACACCAGATTCAGCCCGATAACTTCGCCGTGCGTGTAAGTCGCGCCAAGTTCCGAAAGGTATGCAAAGGTATTTTCTTCGGCAGAGGTCACGCCAAGATTGCTTGACACTTCCTGTACGCCGTCCACAATCTTGTTGGTAACGGCATTGCGCTCCGCCGCCCAGCGTCCGCTAAAATGCGTAAAAGCGTAATCGTTGCGCGGAAGATCCAGTTGCATGCTCATTGCGCGAGAAAGCGTCGCGTCCGAACCTGTTTTGTTGATAATCGTGTAATTTTTGACAATAACGTCGCAATCGTCAAAAATAGTTATGCGGTGCTTGACGTACAACTCGCGGGTACGCTCCCGTAACAAGAACTCCACCGTGCTGCAATCGTCTCCGTGCGCCGACGGCAACCCGATAAGCGGTTCCGCGCCGTTGAATATGCGGTGAGACACGTACAGAAAATCGGTAGCAAAACTGCCGTTGTCACGCGCGCAGATAATAGGCGCTCCGCGCTTATCGCGACGCGCATGCGGACTGAGTTCCAACGGCGCAACGTTTTGTTTGAATCCGTCGGCAAACCAACGCTCCGAGCCGGTTGCCGGATCGTACACGTGAGTTTCGTCGTGCCACTTTGGCGCTGTACGCATAGTTTCCGGATTGAAATCGCGTATAGACTTCCCGAAGTAGATCGTTTCCAGATACCCTTCGGTATTGATATACACCGCGTAGTCGATACTGCCGTTGGACAATTTAACGATATTGCTTGTCTTATCGAAAGAAATCATTATATGGTTCCATCCTTTTTATCGGTGATCCGATATTTTCAAGCTCATTATACCACATCAATAAAATTTATTCAAGCCCGAAAGTATACGCAATTGTGTCAAATTTGTACTTTTACTCAATCGATTATATACAAACGGAATAATTTTCGGCGTCTTTGTCGTTATGTCTGTTGAAAAAATGTTATACGATCTTTCATACTACACCTAATCTAAAATTTTATCTTCTTCAAGGTGTAAAAATTTAAGCCAATCTTCTTTTTCTTTCTTTAACTTTTGATATTGCTCACCGTTTGGATTGCAATACGACAACATCAAAAGGAAGTTACTACAACCACATACTGCGCAACAAAAACGGAAACACGAAAGCCGCAAACAGAAAGGCAGACATGCTTCCCGTTATCGAACAGATATTTCACGATTACAACGAAATTTTCGGAAGCAGTAAAATTTATGCGATTCTCAAAGACCGCGGGTACGCCATATCCGAATCCACCGTTGCGAAGATTATGCACGAAAACGGAATGTTTTCTATTCGTGCTTGCGCAAAAACTCTTTACAAACAACAACAGGAACGAAAAGCAAATATATTGCAACAACAATTTCAGGTTTCACGCCCGAATGAAGTTTGGGTAAGCGACGTTACATATTTCAGCGTTTTCGGAAGAATGTATTATATTTGCGTTATTTTAGACCTATACGCGAGAAAAGTTATCGCATATAAAATTTCACGACATAACAGCACGCAACTGACAAAATCCACTGTTAAAGCGGCTTACGGAACAAGAAAACCGACTGAAAGCCTGCTTTTCCATAGCGACCAAGGCAGCAATTATACGTCAGGCGAATTCCGAAAATACTTAAAAAGCCTTAATATCATACAATCGTTTTCAAATCCGGGAATGCCCTACGATAATTCGGTTATGGAGTCTTTCTTCGGAAGTTTTAAGCGAGAAGCATTATATCGCTACCGTTTCAAAACGGAAAAAGATTTTTTTGAAGGTGTCGCAATATACATACACTTTTATAACGGCAAAAGACCGCACTCTGTTTTAATGAACCAAACACCCGATAAGTTTGAAAGCAAATATTTCAATAACAATAATAAAAAACCGAATATTGAAATCGAACATTAACGGTTCGAAAAAATAATATCCGAGCGTTCTTACAGTAATTCCGGTATTTTTTGCAATTAAACATTCAGTTTAAAATACATCCTTAAACAGGGCTTTTCATCAGGAATAACCTGCGTTTTCGCATATAAAAAGACCTTGAAACTGAACAACAATGGTTCATATTTCAAGGTCTATTCAATCCGCAGCAACCATATCGAATTTGCCGACGGCAAACTGAAACTGAAAAACTTGCTTTTTCGGATTCGCAATCTTCGTTTCAAGCAACACGATGTCTTCCATCATTCTGCCCTTTATCGTGACGAATCGCTTTTATGCAAAAACTCCGCAAAACGCATCTTCATAGCACCGCCGATATCCAAATTGCGAATTGTTTCGCAAAATTGATCTTTGGATTTACAAGCACGTAGTTGTCGATATAATTGCTCTTTTATCTCATTCTTATCTTCCGCAACCGTTAGAATTTTCTTTGCGCATTCTTTTAACCGTTCCAATTCGGACTGTTCTCTATACTCAACTACGATTTTATATCCTTTGCGTGAATCAAACGCAAACGAGACCGACACGCAATTTTCATATTGTTCGTTCGTTTCGAGCGGTGTACCGCTACAAAGCAACGTAACGTTGCCCTCTGTGATATTACGAAACAACACGGTGATTGTGCGGTTTTTCGGCAATACCGTAAAATCGCCTTGCGTGACGATTTCCAAAACTTGCTTCCCTGTCGTATGCGTCATTTTGAAAACTGTAACACAACTCTTATCGCCTTTATCTTCATACAAAGCGTATTCGCCGTTGCCCTCGTATGCCCAAACTTCCAAATTCACGGGATTATCGCAAGCGTTTCCCTTATCTGCCGAAAGCGGTAGAATTGCGCCCTCTTTGGCGAGTACGGGAATACTGTCAAGCGTTCGAAGCAGCGTTCTTTCTTCGCCGCCGCTTTCTATCTCATAGCAATCACCCGTAAAAATATCCGTCCACGTTCCTTGCGGCAACCAAACTTTTACACGGGCATATTTATCCGCTTCTGCTTTCTGCGTAACGGGCGCAACCAAAAGTTCGCTTCCGAAATAATATTCGTTCTTGTATTCGTATGCTTGCGGCATATCGTTTTTGTAATAGAGCGGCTCAATAAGCGCAATGCCCTCTTTATGCGTACGATAAGCGCAAGAAAACAAATACGGGATCATCTTATGACGGAAACGCAGAAATTCCTCTACGATCAAGCCCGTGCCGTTCAAATAGGCATAAGGCTCTTTCGTCACCGTTTCGTCCGCCGTACAATGCAAACGGTTGATTGGGCTGAATACGCCGAACTGAACGTGACGCACAAACAATTCATCGCACTTTTCTCCCATCATGTGTCCGCCTATATCGTGACTCCACCAAGTGTATCCGATATTGCTTGCCGTGAGCGTAAAGTACGGCAAATAGGCAAGAGTATCCCAGGTGATATAGGTATCTCCCGAAAAGCCGAGCGGGTAGCGGTGCGAACCTATCCCCGCATAACGCGATAAAATAATCGGGTAATCGTGATTGATTTTTGCGTCGTAATAATGATAATGATTTAATGCCCAAAGCGGATCCAATCCCTCGGTATTTGATTGTTCGCCCTGCTGCCAATCGATCCACCAAAACTCCACGCCGTCCCGCTCATACGGCTTTAACAGCACCGAGAAGTAGGCATTGATATATTTGTCGTCGTCTACCCTAAACGGAACATAGCGCTTGCTTACAGCGTCCATGCCAACGGCTTGCGCCATTTGCTCATACTGCGTTTCCCAAAAACGCACGCCGTCGGCAGGGTGCAAATTCAATGTGATTTTTAAGTTCCGTTCCTTTAATTGCCGCAAAAACTTTTTGTAATCGGGAAACAGCCGCTCGTTCCAGCTATATCCCGTCCAACCGTAATTCCAACCGGCAACAATATCTCCGACATATTCTTTGCCTGTCAAGTTATTTTCCGTAATATGATACTTCTCGTCTATCTCCTTTGTATCGGAATAGTGCCAATCCATATCGATCGTCGCCACGGTAAACGGCACGCCGCGCCGTTCAAATCCGCTCATCACGCGCAAATATTCCTTATCGGTATAAACGTGATATCTGCTCCACCAATTTCCGAGCGCATATCGCGGAATCATGGGAACGTTGCCCGTAATCAGATAAAGCGCGCGAACCGCCGCACGGTAATCTTTTCCGTAAGCAAAAATATACTCGTCGCTCCCCTCGCCCCGTTCGGGCAGAACCTTCCCGTCCGCGCCGAGCGACAACGACTGCGCGTCGTCGAACACCGCAACGCCGCTTTGCGAACAGACGCCGTTTCCAAGAGAAACGGTATATTTTCCGATCCCGTCCATGCCGCAAAATACGCTTCCGTTACAGCCGTCGAGCGTGCGGTAAGTTCCGAGCAAATTGCCCTCGTTGCAAATTACTTTTTCTTCGCCGTCTACGATAACTCGGCAATCCTCGCGCTGTTCGTATAATAGCAAACTACAATACGGCGTTTGAATTTCCAAACTTTTTTCCGTTTCTTTTACCGTAAAATCCTGCGGCGGCATATTCCGAAACCAAACCGTCTGCGTCGCCTTATCACGAAACTTTTCGTTTGAACTTTTTTCGATGCGAAACAGCCGATCCTGCAATACGGTTATTCGGTAATCTTTCCATAAAACGATATTGTGCGGATTTGCCTGCGGATTTGTTTGTGCAATCAAATGACGATCTAACATATATTCTCCTCTCAATCGGTTACATTAAATCCCAAATTGCACAAAAAAGTATGCGCCAACGATACCCAAACACGCACCGCCGACTGCACCGTTTCCGGTTTGGAGGAATCGCCCGTTTCCATATTGCAAAGACTCAGCCCGTGCGGACCGTTCGCAAAAATATGTAATTCGTATAATAAGCCGAGCTGCTCGTATGCTCGTGCAAGACGATACGCATTCTCCACGGGTACGGCGTTGTCGTTCCTTGTATGCCAAATAAACGCGGGCGGCGCGTTTTTATCAATCAGCTTATCCACCGACAATCGCTTTTTCAAATGCTCGTCGTTTCCCGTTATGTTCTCTATCGTTTCGGGATGTCCTATACCCGATTCGGTGGAAATCACGGAATAGGCATATACCGTCGCATTCGGGCAAAGATCGTAACCTTTCCCCAAAATGCGCACAACATCATCGCTTGCATATAAGGTAGAAAGCAGTCCGGCAAGATGTCCGCCCGCAGAAAATCCGACCGCGCACACGTGCTTTGCGTCGATTCCGTACTTATCGGCATTTTCCCGAATATAGCGCATTGCCATTGCCGCCTGCAAAAGCGGCGTAGGATAAGCGACACAAACCTCGTAATCCAACAAAAAGGTTGCATACCCTTCGCGCATAAAAGCAACGGCAACGGGTTCGCCCTCCAATTCCGCAACGTGCGTATACGCACCGCCGGGAATGATAAGCGCAGCAGGACGCAACTTTTTCTTTACTTCTCGGCAAGGGGACGGTGCAAGCACCGTTAAAAATCCCCTTTCCGATTGTCTGCGC
>CAMGEK010000016.1 GCA_946055105.1 uncultured Clostridia bacterium | reverse complement strand
CACAAGAAAAAATGTCTCTCCTGCGAGAGAAACCACAACTGCGAATTGCAGAAACTCTCGCTCGGATACAGCGTTGACGAGGACCGGTTCAAGGGCGAAGACTTCGTACTTCCCATCGACGCCTCTACGCCGTACGTGGTGCGCGATAACGACAAGTGCATCAACTGCATGCGCTGCGTTGCGGCATGCACCAAACAGAACATCAACGCGATCGGTTCGATCGGAAGAGGATTCCACGTCCATATCGGAAGCGCTTTCGACCGTCCGCTCGAAGATTCCCCCTGCATCGGATGCGGGCAATGTATCGTCGCGTGCCCCGTCGGCGCGCTTTCGGAACGGAGCACGATCGACGAAGTCTGGTCCGCGCTCTCCGATCCGACGAAGAAGGTCGTATTCTTTACGGCTCCCTCCGTCCGCGCGACGCTGGGCGAGGCGTTCGATATGCCCGTCGGCAGCAACGTGGAAGGCAAGATGGTCGCGGCGATCCGCCGTCTCAACCCGTACGCCGTATTCAATATGGACGTCACCGCGGATCTGACGATCATGGAAGAGGCGAGCGAGCTCATTAACCGCATCAAGACGGGCAAACCCATGCCCATGTTCACGTCCTGCTGTCCCGCCTGGGTAAAATTTGTGGAACAGACTTATCCCGAAATGATCCCGCACCTTTCCACCTGTAAATCGCCGCAACAGATGTTCGGCGCGCTCCTCAAAAGCTATTGGTGCGAAAAGAACGGCGTCGATCCGAAAAATCTGTACGTCGTCAGCGTTATCCCCTGCACCGCGAAAAAGTACGAGTGCGGTCGCGAAGAAATGCAGAACGACGTCGACGCGGCGATCACCACGCGCGAGCTTGCGCGCATGATCAAGACGGCGGGCATCAAGTTCACCGAACTCCCCGACGAAGAATTCGACAATCCGTTCGCCGTCGCGACGGGCGCGGGCACGATCTTCGGCGCGACGGGCGGCGTTATGGAAGCCGCGCTGAGAACGGCGGCGCACATGATGGACGGAAGTTTTGAAGTGCTCGACTTCTTCGCGGTACGCGGTAGCAATCCCATTAAAGAGGCGACTTATCTCGTCGCGGGGAACACCGTCCGCGTTGCGGTCGCTTCGGGACTCGCGAACGCCCGCACGATCATCGAACAGATCAAATCGGGCGAGAAACAGTACGACTTCGTAGAGGTCATGTCCTGCCCCGGCGGTTGCGTCAACGGCGGCGGACAGCCCACGCTTTCGGACAGCGTCCGCAATTCCGTGGAACTCAAAGAAGCGCGCGCAAAGGCGCTCTATTCGAGCGACGCGCAGAACGACCTGCGCCGCAGCGACGCTTCTCCCGTGCTGGACGTCGTCTACAACGACTACTTCGGTTTCCCGAACAGCCACAAAGCGCACGAAATTCTGCACACCTCCTATCAGGCAAACAAGAAGATCTGACGCATGCAAACGTCGGCGGGAGCGAAACGCTCCCGCCGACGTTCATTCTGATCGCACGAACGACCGACCTCAACGATCCGTCGGTTCCTATTGGGTAAATTTCCGATGAAGTAGCGCCGTGCGCCGAACCGACGCCGGGCTTCGGCTTCATGAAAAAGACGTTCTATGGAAGCGCCGCAAAACGCGGCGCTTCTCTTTTTATTTGAAAGATTTGACTTTTCCGAGCAAAATACATATAATATAACGTATGCGAAAAACGGTGACGGACAAAAGTATCGGAATTATTCTGATCATCGGCGCGGCGCTCTGCTTTGCGCTCATGAATCTCTTCGTAAACATGGCGGGAGACCTTCCTACGATGCAGAAGGTCTTTTTTCGCAATCTCATCGCCGCAATCGTCGTCTTTTTTCTCCTACTCCGCTCGAAAGAAAAATTTCGGATTCACGACAAGAGCTGTCTTTTATGGCTCTTTCTCCGCTCGCTGATCGGGTTTATCGGCGTCGTGCTCAACTTTTACGCCATCGACAGGCTCAATATTTCGGACGCGTCGATTCTGAATAAACTCTCGCCTTTTTTTGCCATTCTGTTTTCCGTCTTTCTTTTGCGGGAACGCCCTACCGCCGTTGAGATCGCGTTCGTCTGTATCACGTTCGGGGGCGCCATGTTCGTGGTGAAACCGTCGTTCAGCATGGAAGCGATTCCCGCCGTCGCCGGATTTTTCGGCGGCGCATGCGCGGGATTCGCCTATACCTGCGTTCGGATTCTCGGCGGAAAAGGCGAACGGAGCAATATGACGGTCTTTTTCTTTTCCGCTTTCTCTACGGTCGCCTCGCTGCCCTTTATGATCGCCTTCTACAAGCCGATGAGCCCGTGGCAACTGATCTGTCTCTTACTCGCGGGGCTCTCCGCAACGGGCGGTCAGTTTTTCATCACGGCGGCGTATCGGAAAGCCCCCGCAAAGGAAATCGCCGTTTTCGACTATTCGCAGGTGCTCTTCGCCGCGCTTTTCGGCTTTCTCTTCCTTGATCAGCTCCCCGACCTTTGGAGCGTGATCGGCTATATTATCATTATCGGAACCGCGATCGCAAAATGGTTCTATCATTTGAAGAGATCCGAACGCACGGATAACGCATCCGTTTCCGACCGAGCCGTCTCGCCCGACGCGCCGTCCGATCCGCCCCGAACGGAAGAATCTCCCGAAGAAACTCAGACCGCTCCCCCCGATTCTTCGGCGGAGACGACGGAAGAACGTTGCCAATCGGAAGAACGGAACGGCGATTGCAACGGAAAGTAGCAAAAAACTGCCGGAACGGAAAGAAAAGTTTCTTGTTTTTTTGCCCGTAAAGGTATTATTCTATTCTCACCAAACGGAAACGAGGGAAGTATGACGATTGCAGAAAGGATCAAAAGCCTGCGCAAACAGGCGGGATTGTCGCAGGAACAGCTCACGGAAACACTGAACGTATCCCGTCAGGCGATCACCAAATGGGAGACGGGCGCGGGATTGCCCGACGTCGGAAACGCCATGGAGTGATGCGAACGCTTCGGAATTTCGCTGGACGAACTGTTTCGCGAGGGAGATCACCCCGTCCGCTTCCCCTATGAAAGCGTTACGGAGTACGACGTGGACTGCGTAAAGCGCTTCGACGTCAGAGCGGGCGGCGCCGCTTGTATTACGTTGAGCGGATACGAAGGAGAAAAAATTCGCGTCCGTCTCGCTTCGGAGACCATTCCGACGCTGCAACAGGATTTCAAAGTGAAGATCGAAGACGTGCGCGACCACGTCGACGTCGCCGTTCGCCGCTCTCCCGAAACGCCCGAATCGACGGCAAAACAGGGGCTCGACGTTGCGATCGAGTTTCCGCAAAAATACCTGTCGCGCATCGAGCTCTCGGCGCACGCGCAAAAAATCTGTCTGCGCGATCTGACGTGCGAAACCGCGGAACTCAACGTTAAAACGCCCGACCTTTTACTGAACAAGTTCAACGGAACGGTCGAAATCGACTGCAATCTCGATATGAACGTCGATTGCGTCACCTTAAACGGCGCGGTCGAGTTCAATCAGATCTCCGCGTCGTCGCAGATCACCCTACCCGCAGACGTCGGATTCCGCGTCCTGAAACGGGGAATCGGCAATCGGATCTACTTCGAGGAACGCGGCGTGCGCACGGAAAGTTTCGCGGATGAAACGGCGGAAAACGTCGTGGAACTCAACGGCATGAAGAGCGAACTCATCATCAGACGGTAGAGCGGCGCGCCCTCCGCAATCAGCTGCACGAAAAACGGTGACTTGACGTAAACGCGATCGACCGAAGAAAAGCAGATATTTTGAAACGGAAAAGCAGATATTTTGAAACGGACAGCCGCCCGACGAAAAGTCGGGCGGCTGTCCCATTTGTATGCTCTTCGGAATTCTCTTCAAAGACCTGCGTCGGACGGGTTTTCCGCTTACATTTTCATTCCGACGGACAAAAGCGCGGCGCTTCAACGATCGAGAGAGACGATGGCGGGCGTTGCCTTTCCGCGGTGCAGTACGAGGTAACAGTAACTCGCGCCGATGAAAGCTCCCGCAGAACCGGGATTCACGCAGAGCACGCCGTCCACCGTCTCCGTAGCCGCGACGTGCGTATGCCCGTACAACGCGATCTCGCAGTCGAGCTCTTTCGCGCGCGCGGCGAGACGGGCAAGCCCGCTCTTCACGCCGTATTTATGACCGTGACAACAGAACACGGAACATCCCTCCGCGTGTATGACGAACTCCTCCTGACCGTAGGATAAATCGCAATTCCCTTTACAGACGTAAGTTTTCAGCGGAAACGTTTTTACCGTTTCGCGCATATCGCCCGCGCCGTCGCCGAGATGCACGATATAGTCGTTCTCGGAAAACAACGGCATGAGCTTTTCCAATCCCTTGCGGCGACCGTGCGAATCGGAGAGCACGACGAACGTCGTCACAGCTTTTCCTCCAAGGCGCGAAGCGCTCTGCCCCGATGAGAGACCGCGTTCTTTTCCTCCTCGCTCGCCTCTCCGAAGGATTTTTGAAGATCGTCGCTGTAAAAGAGACAGTCGTAGCCGAACCCGTTCCGTCCGCGTTCCTCCGTCAGAATTTTGCCGTACGTTCTCCCCTCCGCGCAAATCACGCGTCCGTCCGGATACGCAAGCGCGACGGCGCAGGCGAAATATGCCCGTCTGTCCGTCTGATCTTCGAGATTTTTCAGGAGCAGTCTGCGGTTTTCCGCGTCTCCGCCGCCCGAATAGCGGGCGCTGTAAATGCCGGGCGCACCTCCGAGCGCTTCCACGCACAGACCGCTGTCGTCGGCAAGCGCAGGCAACTTCGTCGCCTGACAGACCGCCCGCGCCTTGATTTCCGCATTCTCCGCAAAGGAAGAACCCGTCTCCTCCACTTCGCCGCAAAAGCCCGCCTCCGCGGCGGAAATCACCGTCGCGTCGCGTAAAATTTCCCGAAATTCCGCAAGTTTGTGCGCGTTTCCCGTCGCGGCAACCACCGTCGTTTTCATTTCGTCCTCCAATATTTTTTCGTATGCGATCCGCTCCTGCGTACCGACTCTGACCGTTCCCCGTTCCGAGAACCCGTTTTTCAACAGCGCGTTCCGCATGGGCGCGTTTTCGCGATGCGTATCCGCGCGCAACGCATGCGCGCCGCACGTTCTCGCCCTCTGTTCCGCGCCCGCATAGATTTCCGCCGTTACCCCGCGGCGGAGAAAATCGCGCGAGACGGCGACGCGGTGAACGGCAAGGTATTCCTCCCGCGACCAGCTTCCGTCGATCTTGTCGTAGTCGGGTTCGCGACCGACGATCGTACAGACGCCCGCGATCGCGTCTCCCTCGGTCACGACGAACGCTTCTCCGCGCCCGATCCAACCGCGGATCTCTTCCCCGTCGAACGCGTCGTTCTGCCACTGGTCGATTCCGCGTTCTCTGAGCAGAGCTTTTCCGTCGCGTAACAGACCGACGATCTGCTCGGCGTCGCCCTCTTCCGCCCGTCGAAACTTCATACTTCCGTCTGTGTAAACGCGAATTTTTCCACGTCGAACAGCCCCCGATCCGTCAGTTTGAGCTTGGGAATAACGGCGAGTGAGAGAAACGCAAGCGTCATAAACGGTTCGTATTCCTCTTTCACGCCCATCTCGCGCGCACGGGCGGCGATTTCCGCAGTCCGCGCAATGACCTCGTCGGAGGGCGCAGAGCTCATCAGTCCGCCGATGTCGAGCGGAAAACACGTTTCCCGTTCTCCGCAGACGAGCGCCATGCCCCCGCCCGCCGCGCGCAGAAGATCGGCAACCCGCGCCATGTCCGAGTCGTCGTCGCCGAGAACGACGAGATTGTGACTGTCGTGCGCGACCGAAATTCCCATCGCGCCACCGTGCAGCCCGTACCCCTTTACCAAGCCGAGCCCGATATTCCCGCTCGCAAAATGCCGTTCGATGACGGCGAGTTTGCAAAGATCCGTTCCTTTCAGACAAACGTTTCCGTCCGATACGGGCACGGAGACGATCTCAGGCTCGGTGACGAGCCCGTACGGCTGAATCCGAATGGCGCGCGCTCGTCCGCTCTTCAACGGCAAGCGGAAACTCTCCGCAGAAATCTCCTTCGTCCTTACGGTACCGCGCACGCAATCGGGGAGATAGCGTTCGGAACTCCCGAAGAGCGCCCGTCCGTCCCGCGCCACCGTCTCGCCGCCCTTGATCACCGTGCGAACGCGGAAGGAAGTCAGATCCTCCACAAGCACGATATCCGCGTCGTATCCGGGCGCAAGCGCGCCCTTCCCCTTCCAACCGTAACACTCCGCGACGTTGCTCGTCGCCATGCAGATCGCCTGCGCGGCGGGAATTCCGCACGCCACCGCCCGACGGAGCGCGTCGTCGATATGTCCGTTGCGTTTGAGATCTTCCGCGTTTTTATCGTCGGAACAGAGCAGAAACCGACGGAAATTATACGCCGTGACCGCTTTCGCGTTCTCTTCGAGATTGCGCGCGGAAGAGCCGTTCCGTAATTGGCAATACATGCCGCGCGCCACCTTTTCGGCGCACTCGGACGCGGTGAGCGCTTCGTGGTCAGTGAGGATTCCGGCGCAGAGATAGGCGTTCAGTCCCTCTTCGGAAAGAGCGGGCGCGTGTCCGTCCGCGATCTTTCCGTACCGCTTCGCCGCTTCCAGCTTCCGCAGGCAGTCCTCTTCGCCCGAAAGCACCGCGGGAAAATTCATCATTTCGCCCAAGCCGTGAAAGAGCGGGCGCGCAAGCTCGCGTTCCGTCTCCCGACCGTCGATCGTCGCACCGCTCGTCTCGAAGGGCGTGGCGGGCACGCAGGAGGGAAGCTGCAACCGAACGTCGAGCGGCGACCGTCCCGCAGCCGTTTTCAGACGGTGAAACGCCTCCGCCATGTACTCCGCGCCCTGCACTCCGCACACGTTGGTAATTTCGTGCGGATCCGCTACGATCGCGGTCGTGCCGTGCGCAACGGCGAGCGCGGCAAATTCTTCGGGCGAGAGCAACGAGCTCTCCACGTGAATATGCGCGTCCGCAAATGCGGGCAATGCGAACAATCCGTTCGCTTCGATGATCTCCCTTCCCTCGTACCCGTGCCCGACGGCGACGATTTTCCCGCCTTCGATCGCAAGATCGACGGCTTCCGTACCGCCCGTAAAGACGTTGAATACCTGCGCGCCGCGGATGACGAGTTCGCTTTTTTCGCGCTTCATTGCGCAATCGATAAATCGTTTCATACCATGATTATAGCACAAAAGCGCCGCGCCCGCAAACGTTCGGGGCGGCGCTTTCCGCATTTATTTGATTTTCAGGCGCATGCGCGTCGAATTGAGCACGGCAAGCAGCATCACGCCGACGTCGCCGAACACCGCGAGCCACAGCGGCAACACTCCCGCAATTGAAAGCGCCATGAACGCCGTTTTGACCGCAATGGAAAAGACGATGTTTTCCAGGACGATTTTACGCGTTTTCTTCGCCCCCCTGATCGCTTTCGGAAGCGCGGCGAGCGAGTCGGAGACCAATACCATGTCGCTGGCTTCGATCGCCGCGTCGCTTCCCAGCGTTCCCATGGACAGGGCAAGATCGCTCTCCGTCATGACGGGCGTGTCGTTGATGCCGTCTCCCGCGTACATCAGAACGCCCTGCTTTTTCAGTTCCCGCGCGATCTGCGGTTTCTGTTCGGGCAATAACTCCGCATACAATTCGTCCGCTCCGAGCCCCTGCGCCACCGCTTCCGCCCGCGAACGGGAATCTCCCGTGAGTACGACGATCTTTTCGATCCCCTCCCGCTTGATCGCGGCAAGAGCCGCCGCCGCGTCCGCTTTTACCGCGTCCGCGATTTCGATACAGCCCAGATACGTTCCCTCTTCCGCAACGTACACGACGGAAGCGGGCGTATCGATCTCTTCGAACCCGACGCCGCGTTCGCGCATCAGCCGCGCGCTTCCGACGAGAACCCGTCTGCCGTTGACCGCGGCGGAAAGCCCGTAACCCGCAATCTCTTCACATTCCGACGCTTCGTACGGCGTGGCGACGCCGTAAAACGCCTGCGCGAGAGGATGCGAAGAGAGCGTTTCGACCGCCGCCGCAATCGACAGCGTGCGCTCGTCGCCGTGCACTGCGGAGACGGTGAATTTTCCCTCCGTCAGCGTGCCCGTCTTGTCGAACGCCGCGACTTTTACTTTCGCCAGCGTATCGAGGTACACGCCGCCCTTTGCGAGAACGCCGATTTTCGCAAGCGCGCCCACGCCTGAAAAATAAGTGAGCGGTACGGAGATGATGAGCGCGCAGGGGCAGGATACGACGAGAAAGTTGAGCGCGGAAACGATCCACCGACTGAACCGATAGCCGTCGAACAGCGGCGGCACGATCGCGAGCACGACGGCGAGCGCCACGACGATCGGCGTGTAATAGCGCGCGAATTTCGTGATGAATTTCTCGGGTTGCGCTTTCTGCGTCGCGGAATTTTCCACCATGTTGAGGATTTTCGCCACCGCGCTCTCCGAAGCGGGACGGATTACCCGCGCCCGCACCGCCGCGCCTTCGTTGACGAATCCCGACAACAATTCGTCGCCCGCAGAAACTTCGCGCAGATACGATTCGCCCGTCAACGACTTCGTATCGCACTCCGTCTGCCCCTCCGTCAGCACGCAATCGGCGGGCACTTTGTCGCCCTTGCGAATGAGAATGACGTCGTCGGCTTTGAGCGTCTCCGGCGCGACCTCGCGACGGGAATCGCCCTCGATCAGAATCGCCGTATCGCTTTTCAGGCTCATCAGCTTTGAAATCGCGTTGCGCGAAGAGCCGACGGCGATCGATTGCAGAAGTTCCCCGATCTGATAGAGCAGCATGACGGCCGCACCCTCCATCTCCTGACGAATGGCGAACGCGCCGACGCTCGCGATGAGCATGAGCGTATTCTCGTCCAGCAAAACGCCCCCGTGAAAGCCCTTACGGAACGCCTTGGGCACGTTTTTTGCGACCGACAGAACGACGGACCACCCCGCCGCCGCGAACGCCGCATAGTAGAGCAACTGCGAAATGAGCGCGTTCACGCCCGAAATGTGTTCGAGAACGAGCGCGGGCAGGAAAAAACATGCCGAAACCGCGATCGACAGAATCTCTTTGAGCCGCCGCTCTTTCTTCCGCGGCGCGTTTCCGTCTACGATTTCCACTTCCTCGAACCGTGAGATGAGCCTGATCGCCCGACCGAACGCCTCGTCCGTCGCCGCCGACAGCGTAACGCGCTGATTGATAAAATCAACGGTAACGTTCCCGATTCCGTCCAATTCCGACAATTCCTCCTGTAATTCCCGCGCGCAGTTCGCGCAATCGAGGTTCCTGATCCGAACGACGCGTTCGCCCCGTTCGACGATCTCCACTTCTTCAAATCCCGCGACCGTCCCGATCGCACGCGCGTATTGCGCTTCCGTCTCGCACGACAGACTGATCCGAAGATTGATGAAATCCACCGCCGCCTCCACGCCCTCTATGGCGTTCAACAGCTCTTCGAGTTCCGCCGCGCATGCCGCACAATCCAGATTTCTGATTTCTACGATTTTTTTCATGATGCTTACTCCGTAACGATCGGACAGCGCAAATGCTCGTTTGCCGTATCCAACAACTCCCGAACGTGTCCGTCCGCCAACGCATAGACGACATTCTGCCCGTCTCTGCGCGCGCGGATCATGCGGTTGTCGCGCAAAATCCGCAATTGGTGACTGACCGCGCTCTGCGTTCCGCCTACCGCCTCGACGATATGATATACGCACATCTCTCCCTGCCGGAGCGCCAACAGAATTTTCAGACGGCTCGGCTCGGAGATCGCCTTAAACGCCGCGCATACCTGCGCGATACTCTCCTCCTGCGGCATCGTCGCCTTCGCCCGCTCCGCCGCAAGATGATGCTCGTTTTCGTGATTGCAGTCCATTCTTTCTCCTCTCTATAAATCAAGATATGAATAACTGTTCATATATTATCATAAAAGAAAGACGCTGTCAAGCGTTTTTACAAAAAAACCGTCGAGGACGATCAATTCGGCAAAAAGAAATCGCACCGTTGATCGACGGCGCGGCTCTATGTCAATCGTCGGCGAATCGCCATGTCGATCGTCGGCAAAGCGCCGTATTGATCGACGGCGCGGCTCTATGTAAATCGTCAGCGAAGCGCCATGTCGATCGTCGGCGCGATACAATGTCGATCGTCGGCGCGGCGCTTTGCAGGAACGTAACCTACGCCATGCCCGCTCTTGCAAAAGAGGTTATAACGACGGTTCTTTTTCCGAAACGAACGATCTTCCGCGCAAAAACGACGGCGCGTCGGGACGGTCGAACGAGAGTTCTTTGGCGACCAGACGCTGTCGCGTGAGCTTATGCGCGCGGTTGAACGCGTCGTCGCCGTATTTGGTATCCCCCGCGACGGGACAGCCGAGATACGCCAAATGAGCGCGAATCTGATGCGTCTTGCCCGTGTGAAGGGTAATTTTCAGCAAAGAAGTCTCTCCCTCTTCGCGCAGCAACTCGTATTCGGTGACGATTTTTTCGCCGATCGGCGCGTCGGAAATCCGTACGCGGGCGGCTTTTTCGTCCTTTTTCAGGTACGCCGTGAGTACGCCGCGACGGGCGGGCGGGCGGCCTGCGACGAGGGCGTGATAGATTTTCGTCACCCGACGGTCGCGAAACGCCGAAAGCAGTTCCCGTTCCGCTTCCGAAGTTCTCGCAAAGATCATCAAGCCCTCCGTATTGCGGTCGAGACGGTGCAGAAAATAAATTTCTCCGTTCTCCAAAAGGGCAGAATAAACCGCTTCCGAATTGACGCCGCTCTCCTTATCGACCACAACGACGTTTCCGTCCTCGTAAAGAACGGAAAAGGCGCGTTTCGCTTCCTGTGCGGCGGTCAGAAAATAACACACCTCGTCGCCCTTTTTCAGCGTAACGTCGGAGGAAACCTTCCGTCCGTTTACGCGGATTTCGCGCGCCTTTAACAGCGCGCGGAAGCAGAACGAAGCCTGCGCGCAGACGTTATCCGTAAAATTTTGCAGAGAGGTCTCCTCCCGCGCCACGTACTTTTTCACCCGTTTTCTTCCTTATAATCCGTACGGCGATAAACATCGCAACGGCCGCAAACAGAACTGCCCAGCCCCCGTTGAGCGCGTAATACGCCGCATACGAGAAGAGGAGCGCGCTCCCCGTCTGCATCGTCGCGTACAGAGCCGCCCGTCGACGCCCCGTTTCCCGCGCCGTCGCCGCGATCGCGGAGACGCAGGGCGAGCAGGTGAGCACGAAAACCGCAAACGAGAACGCGCTCTTTGCAGAATAGGGGAATCCGCCGCAGAACATCGCCAGAACGCCCGCCACGTTCTCTTTCGCCACGAGCCCCGACAGCGCGGCGTAAGCGATTCTCCAATCGCAACAGCCGATCGGCGCGAACAGATATTTGAGCCCCGCGCAGATCGTTGCCAGCATGCTCTCCTCCGCCTGACAATAGCGGAACGAGAAGTCGAAGGACGACAACAGCCACGAAAGCAAAAAGAACGCTAATATTACGGTCGCCGTCTTTATTATAAACTGTTTGAGTTGAAAGAGCAAGGATTTGAGCACAAAAAGCGCGTTCGGAATTTGCAACGGAGAAAGTTCCAGCACGAACGGAGGAGGTTCTTTTCCGCGCAAAAGCAGAGCCGTCGAAAAGGAAAGCCCTACGCCGAGCGAATAGAGCAGAAGAACGGCGAAGAAAGGATTGTCGAAAAACGAAGCGGACAGCGCGAGAAAGACGGGAAGTTTCGCGCTGCACGAAATATACGGCAGACAGAGGATCACTCTGCGCTGTATCCGCTTGTCGTCCAGACCGCGCGTCGTCAGAATCGCCGCCGCCGTACAGCCGAATCCCATCAGAAGCGAAAAGATCGCCCTGCCGTTGAGCCCGACCTTTGCGAAAAGTCCGTCCGTCAACATGGCGAGTCGGGAGAGAAATCCGCTCTCTTCCATGAGAATAAGCGCGAGGAACAGGACGGAAATCTGCGGAATAAAACAGAGCACGCTTCCGAGACCGTTCAGAATCCCGTCGATCAGGAATCCGCGCACGACGGGCGAAGCGATCGCCTCCGCCTTTCCCGCAAGAAACTGCTTGAAAAACCGCTCCACCGCGTCTTTAAGCAACGTACCCGGCATGCCCGTACCGAACGTGACGTAGAACGCCCCGAACAACAGCAGGAAAAATAGCGGAATACAGAAAAATCCGTTGCAGAGCAGACGGTCGGCGGCGGAAAGTTTCGCCTCTCCCTCCGAATACGCGCCCGTCAGCGGTTCGTCTCGCAACGTTACGGGCGGCGCGGACAGACACGCCGTAAGCCGCGCTTTCAGAGCGGAAACGCCGCGTCGGGAACGCGCGTCCGCCAGAAAAACGGGAAGCCCCAGACGCGCGGACAGCAGATTCACGTCGAGTTTTCCGCCGTTTCGATAAAAATCCGCGCTCTTTGTCAGAACGAGACAGGCGCGTTTTTCTTCCGCGCAGACGCTTCGCAATAACGGAAGCGTGCGTTCCAATCCGCTACATTCCGATACGAACAGCGCGAAATCGGAAGGATGCGACGAAAGATAGTCGCGGGTTACGCCCTCTTCCATGCTCATACTGTCGAGCGAATAGATTCCGGGCAGATCGCAGACGGTGTATTCGGAGTCGCCGAGCTTCATCTTTCCTTCCGCAGCGCCTACCGTCACGCCGTGCCAATTCCCGACTTTCGCATGCTTTCCCGTCAATGCGTTAAAAATCGTACTTTTCCCCGCGTTCGGATTCCCGACGAGCATGATATTCATAGCGGAAACACCCTGATCGCGCTCGCTACTTCCCGACGGATCGCCACTTTTACGCTACCCGCCGCAATCAGAAACGTCTTGCGGAAGATCGATACTTTGAGAACGCTTATTTTGGAATTGGGAAAGACGTTCAACGCGCGCAGTCGTTCCCGAAGCGCGGGCGTTACGTCCGTCCGCATCACGACTGCACGGTCGCCGCGGTTCAGATCGGATAAAGTCATATTATAAAAAATGCGGGCGAAGCGCGTTTTATGCTCCGTCCGCAGTTTTCAGTTTCACCGTCAGGCGCGTTCGTTCACCTTGCGCGCTTCACGGTCCCCCTGCAATTTCAGCATGCCGTCCGTGATGATGGGCGAAATGATCAGCCAGAGCGCCGCAAGCGCAATCAACGTGTACACGATGATCGCCCCGACGCTTCTCGGCCCCGCAAAGAGCATCGATACGAGATTGAAATTGAACAATCCGTATAAACCCCAATTCAACGCGCCTACAAGGACGAGTATATAAGAGATCAGGTTTGCAATTACCATAAATCGTTCCTCCGAACATCAGCTTGCGCAGTCCGTCCGAAAATATACGGCGCACGCCGCTCCGTATTTTACCTGCCCGTTATACCCGCCCGTTTTTCTTTGTCGCTAACGCTCAACCGAGAATCGAAATTCAGAAAACCCCGAAAAGATCGCGCGCGTTTTTCCAAAAATACTTATAAAAATCCGGCGTTCGTGAACACCGGACCGAAAAAGGTATTAAATTTCCCAAAGCCGCAAGATTTATTTGAACTTTTTCTTAAAAAACGTTGCACTTAGTTTGACAAATAACTTTTTCTACACAACACGCCAATCCGATAAATCGCATTTAATGAAGTCTTTTTCTAATCCAGTTTCTGAAAAAATCCAGTTCAAAATCTTTATGAAACCAATGTTCTCCTCCTTTTTGTTCTGTGAGTTCACAGCTAAAACGATCCGCAAAGCTTTTTACATAATCGTATTCGCTTAGGGTATCGTTTTCTCCTCGTAGAATAAATGTTTTATGCTTCCACGACGTAATCGGATGACTTTTAACATATGTATAATACGGAAAATATAAAGGTTCTATATCATTCTCTACCTTTACTTTTTCTTGGAACTCTTTTTCTGTAATGTGGCAGTATTCCATAAGATTATGGATGATTCGTTTCATATCTGTTACGGGAGAGAGAAACCACGCACGCTCTATTTCCATCTCTGCAAATGCAAGCAATTCAAAATAAGCTCCCATACTGCACCCGAAAATTGAAACTGCCTTATCTTGATTTGCCGCAAAAGAGTACATTGTTTTCAACTCTCGAACGCATTCGTCGGGCATAATAAATTCTGTTTCATATACTCTTTCCCCATGCTGTGGTAGGTCAAAGCTAAGAACCTGATAGCCCTTTGCGGTTGCTTCTTCCGCAAGCACCCAAATACAGTCGTCAATTTTTGAAGAATACCTTCCATGCGCTGCAATTATAATTTTATCGCTCGGTTCTCCCCATAAAATAGCAGGAATACCGTCAATTCTGATTTTATTCAAATTCATGTTTTTCACCTCTGCGATTACTTATTCCCCGGTTAGCTGTTACATAAGAAATAAATACGATCATATGACAATATCAAAAAGCTTATTTGATTGAATGCCCTATGAGAAACTGCGGTAAAGCCCGAGCCCGTTTTCCCATGATAAAAGCGCCCGTTCCTTATCGGAACAGGCGCTTTCCGTATCTTATTCGGAATCGTCTTTTCTCTTTTTCCCTTTGAGTGCGCCGACGTCCACTTCGTCCACCTTCTTATCGGACGGCTTGACGAGAAGAAGCACTACGATCGCGACAAGCAACAGACCGGAGATTGAGAACAACACGATCGAGACGAGATTGTTCTGCAACCAATACGTCTCGCCCGTCATTTCGTCGACGGGATTGTTGACTTCTACAACCTGATATGCCTTCGTCTGCGTACACAGGTGCGTGTCGGTTACGGTCGCCTGCAAGAAATAGTATCCCGATTTCTGCGGGCGGAAAGAGAGCGAGGACGCGTTCCATTCGTAATCGTTATCCGTCTTATCCCACGCCGCGTCGCCTTCCGCAACCGTATCGTCGTATTCGCGGATCTCCACCAGATAATCTTTGTAATCGGCGGGAGATTTCACCATCTCCGCGTAAGTCGGCATGTCGCCGTTATGATCTTCGCCGTATTTTTCCTGATCGAAATAGTACAGCGCATAATCCGTCTCGTACGCAATCGCCACGATTTCAAACGAACTGAACGTGTACTTGCTTCCGCGATAACCGATCGTCTGTTCTCCCGGATCTTCGACCGTCGCGCCGCTGCTCGTCGCCGTAAACGTGAATTGCGGAATGCAGTCAAGATCCCATACGTTGTCGGCGGTAACGGAGACCAGTCTCCCCTGATCGTACACTTTCATCGCGTTGCCGAACTTGTCCGTCGCCACCACGCGGAACGTGTACTCCGATTCCTCCGAAATCTCAAACTTCAACGCATTGTAAGCGAGAGAAGAAGCCGTCTTGGAAGTCGAAGAATACTGCGTCTTATAATAGACCGTGAATTTCAGATTGCGGTAATCGGTGTTGTCGTCCCCGATCAGTCCGCGCAGAGAAGGCAGATAGAAGTATGCTCCGCTCCCCGCGTTCAGATCCTGCGCCGCCTCGGACACCGCCGCCGCATACTCCGTGTACGCCGCGGAGCTCTCGTCCAACGTAGACGTTTTCGCAACCGCGTCGTGATTTACGCATGCGTACGCAGGTCCTTCCGAGCCCCGTCTTACGGGAATATAGTCCGTTCCTCCGTGCGTTGCGACCGTGCCCGCGTACCAGGAAAGATAAACGTACTTCTCTTCGCCCTCTTCGAGCGTTCTGCCGTCTTCCAACGTGAAACGGATGGAGACGTATTCTTCTTGGTTTCCGTCTTTCTGCGGAAGAAAATAGGTGGAAGTCGTCAAAGAGGCATAGGAAGGATCGCTCTCCGCCTCGCCTTCGGCGGGAGCCTGATACATACTGTATTCGCGCGTGACCGAAACGGTCTCGTCGCAAACGTCGATCGCCTCGTAGGAAAGCGAAAATTTATACCCGAGCGCAAACTCCGACACTTGCTCGTTGACGACGAGCGCGGGCGCCGCGTTGTCGACGACTTTCCCGTCCGTCAGTTTCAACGTCTGACCGTTGAGCTGCTTCATCGTGATCTTCTGTTCCGACTTTCCCTCCTGCAACTCCGCTTTGAAGCTCATGGGAATCCGCGGCGTGGAGGACGCGGAAGAGAGATACTCCATGAAATATCCGCCGATATTTTCAAACGTTCCGACGGAAGAACCGTTCACGCACACGTCGAACGATCCCGCGTCGCCGCCGTCAAACGAAACGGTAACGTCTCCCGATACGTCCACCGCGGAAGCCGCGCCCGCTTCTTCTTCGCCGTAGCGACAGGCGGCGTTCACCGTTCCCGCGTCGTAAGTAAATACGAGCGAATTGGTCGTCGTTCCGTCCTTGCTGATATTTTCCTGCGCGCTCTCGAACGCAATCGTCAACGTATCGAAATTGACCTCGGGAAGCGAGAAAGTCATGGAAAAATACTTCTGATCGTTTTTCCCCGCCTGCCATTTGAGCGCGAGATCGCGGCGATAGTTGACCGCTCCCCCGTCCGAAATCGTAAATTCGACGTAAGAATCCTCTCCTTCGCCGGCGGAAGAAGCCGCCACCGTTCCGCCCGTACCCGCGGAAAAGAGCGTGGACGGCGCGTATTCGACCGCGGTCGCCCCAACGTAAGGAATCGCCGTGCCGATTGCCGTTCCCGTTACGACGGCAAACGCCGCGATCAGCGAACCTGTCAGAATTTTCCTCTTCATAATCATACTCCGAAGCGGGCGCAAAGAGCCGCCCGTAATCTCTTTTATTGTACTAAAATTTTGCCGTTCCGTCAAGCGGTATCGCCCCTCTTTTGCGAGAATTTCCAAATTCGGCGCGTTTAAGCGGGGTTCACGACTTCGGACAGCGAAAATTTATTCCACGGCGTCTCGTCGCGGGGCGGTTCGCAGATGAATTTCATCCGCTCCTTCGTGACGGGATGCGTAAACGAGAGCGAATACGCCCAAAGCGCCAGCTTCCCCTTCTGCGCGTATTCCTTACCGTAGCGCATATCGCCGTAGACGGGGTGCGCGATCCCCGCCGTCTGAACGCGGATCTGATGACTTCTTCCCGTGTGCAGTTTGATCTCCGTCAGCGCGAAACGGTCGGTCTTCTGCAACACGCGGTAATCGAGCGAAGCCATCTTCGCGCCGTCCGTCGCCTGCGTGCAGAGATACACCATGTTGTTGACAGTGTTCTTTTTGAGATAGTTGACGAGCGTTCCCGTCTCCGGAGAGGGCGCGCCGTTGAGCACGGCGAGATAACGCTTTTCAAAATCCCCCGACTTCATCTGCTCTCCGAGCCGTCCCGCCGCCTTGCTCGTCTTGGCGAACACCATGACGCCGCCCGTCGGACGATCGAGCCGATGCACCAATCCGACGTAGACGTTGCCCGGCTTTGCGTAAGTCGTCCTGATGTACTCCCGCACGCGGTCGAGCAGATTGTCGTCTCCGCTCTCGTCCGGACAGGACGCGAGATTCTGCGGCTTCATCGCTACGATCAGATGGTTGTCCTCATAGAGGACGATCAGTTTTTCTTCCGTTGCATCACTCATTGACGAAAATTCCTCCCGCGCCGCAGGGCAGACAGATTCCCTCTCCCGTGGGAAGCCCTACTTCGTACGCTTCGATATGCCCTTTCCGCCCCGCCAGACAGAGCGAAAGAATATTGCCGAGAACCGCGGGCTGCAAGCCCGTCGTATAGCTGTTGATGAGAAAGAAGAGCGGATTTTCGGAGAGAAGCTGCGAACACAGTTGCACGAACGGATACAGCTCCGTCTCGATCTTCCACGTTTCCCCGTTCGGTCCGCGCCCGTAGGAAGGCGGATCCATAATGATCGCGTCGTATCGGTTTCCGCGTCGGATCTCGCGCTGAACGAACTTTTTACAGTCGTCCACGATATAGCGGATCCCGCTCGCGATCCCGGAGAGCCTCGCGTTCTCCCCCGCGCGCTCGACCATGCCCTTCGCCGCGTCCACGTGCGTAACTTCCGCGCCCGCTCTCGCGCAGGCGACCGTCGCCCCGCCCGTATAGGCGAAGAGATTGAGCGCTTTTATCGGACGCCCCGCGCCTGCGATCATGCCCGCCATCTTGTCCCAGTTGACCGCCTGTTCGGGAAACAAGCCCGTATGCTTGAACCCCATGGGCTTGACCTTAAACGTCAGGTCCCGATAAGAGACGTTCCATTCCTCGGGCATTTTTTTGCGGTATTCCCAACCGCCGCCGCCCTTGTCGCTGCGGTGATAGACCGCGTGAAGGCGGGGATCGGCGAACAGATCGGTCTGCGCCTTCCAGATGACCTGCGGATCGGGACGAAGCAGATAGATCTCCTTCCAGCGTTCGAGCTTGTACCCGTCTCCCGTCGCAATCACCTCGTAATCGCGCCATTCTTTTGCCAAATGAATCATAGGAAAATTATAGTCGATTTCGTCCGCTTTGTAAAGCGTTTTTCGCGCGGAAAAACGCCCCGCGGCGCTCTTTTCAGGAGTCGCCGCGGGGACGGTACGTTTTTTTCGGACGGGCGCGCCCTTCACGACAGCCGCTCTTCGGCGTCCTTCCTTCCGCTCTCTTACGCCCTCGGACGGGCGCGCTCGGGACGGAAGGGGCGCAACGCTCCGTTTTCCGCTCTTCTTTATTTTCCGCTCTCTCCGTAGTTGGAAAGGACGCGCGCGGAAGGATCGTTGACGTTACACCCCTCCCAATCTTTGTTCGGCATCCAGAAATCGGCGATCATCTCCGCCTGCCCCGGATAATATTTTTCAAAAATTTCCCGATACAGCAGCGATTCTTTCGTGAACGGTTTCGCGTGATAGGAATACTTTTCCGCAATCTCCGTCCAATCGTCGCCGTATTTTTCCTCGGCGTATTCTTTGAGATCGTCGACCATGGAATGCCCCACGGCGTCCGAAAACGCCGCTTTTTCGCGATACAGAATATCGTAGGGGAGATAGTCGCCTTCAAACGCGTGACGAAGCAGATATTTGCCCTTTCCGTAACGGTTGAGTTTCAGCTCGGGATTGACGCTCATGACGTATTCCGCGAAATCGAGATCGCCGAACGGAACGCGCGCCTCCATGGAGTTGACGGAGATACAGCGGTCGGCGCGCAACACGTCGTACATGTGCAACTCGCGGACGCGCTTTTCCGACTCCGCCTGAAACGCCGCCGCCGAGGGCGCGAAATCGGTATATTTATACCCGAACAGCTCGTCGGATATTTCTCCCGTCATCAGCACGCGCACGTTCGTCGTCTCGTGAATCTTTTTGCAGATGAGATACATGCCCATGCTCGCGCGAATGGTCGTGATGTCGAATGTCGCAAGCGATCTGATGACGAATTCCAACGATTCGAGCACTTCTTCCCGCGTCATATAGATCTCGGTATGGTCGCTGCCGAGATAGTCCGCGACTTCTTTCGCATATTTGAGATCGATCGCGTCCTTCTTCATGCCGACCGCAAACGTGCGGATGGGCTTTTTCAGCAACTTCGCGCTGACGGCGCATACGAGCGAGGAATCGAGCCCGCCCGAGAGCAAAAATCCGAGCGGCGCATCCGCGTCCAACCGCTTTTCGATGCCCGCGATCAGTTTCTCGCGAATGTTTGCGCAGACGGTTTCGAGATCGTCGTTCACGACCTCTTTCACCTGCGTGACGTCCCGATAGCAGACGAACTTTCCGTTGCGGTAATAATGTCCGGGCGGGAAGGGCAGAATTTTGCCCTCCGTGATCCCGACCAGATTTTTCGGCTCGCTCGCGAACGCGATCTTTCCGTCCTTCATGTACGCGTAATAGAGCGGGCGGATCCCGATGGGATCGCGCGCGGCGATATACTCTTTCTTCTCCCCGTCGTAGATCACGCAGGCAAATTCCGCGTCGAGACGGCGGAACATGTCGACGCCGTACAGCTCGTACATGGGTAGCAGAATTTCACAGTCGGAATCGGACTGAAAGACGTATCCGCGCTCTTCCAGCTCGCGTTTTATCACGCGGAAACCGTACAGCTCGCCGTTGCAGATACAGAGATTGTTTTTATAGGAGAACGGCTGCATGCCCGCGGCGTTCAAACCCATGATGGCGAGACGGTGAAATCCGACGATTCCGGTTTCCGTTTCGCACAGATCGCTCATATCCGGACCGCGCGAAACGGTCGCGTAAAACGCCTTCTCCGCCTCCGCGAGCGGCACGCTCTTTCCCGTCAGACAAAATATCGAACACATAAAAACTCCTCCTCGCCCCTGCGGGGCGTCCGAAAATAAAGGCGGCGTCGGGATAAAACCGAAATAAAAAACGGCTATCCGTCCTTTCGTTTAGGACGGATAGCCGTGTATCCGCGGTGCCACCTAAATTACCGTATCGCTACGGTCGCTCTTTTCCCTCCGATAAGGGATCGCCCGTTGACGCAGGGTCACGACTCTCCTACTCGTTGCCTTTCGGTTCGCAGCTCGTGAGTGTTTTTCGGAAACGGCGTCTGCGGGATTTCCACCGATGCCCGCTCTCTGAACAAGACGTATCGAAACCTACTCCTCTCCGTCGTCGCTTTTGAGGTATTATAACGGATATTTTTGCGAATGTCAATTATTTTATGCGGTTTTTACGGAATTTTTATTCAATCATGCGTTTTTTATTCGGCAAGAAATTCTTCGCGCCGAAGTCCGCGGCGCAGTTTTTCCAGCGCGCGTTTTTCGATCCGCGAAACGTAAGAACGGGAAATTTTCAGCTTCTGCGCCACCTCGCGTTGCGTCAGCGGCGTTCCGCCCGTCAACGCATACCGCATACAGACGATCATCGTCTCCCGCTCCCCCAACAGCTTCTTCACCGCCGCCAGAAATTTGTCCTGCATCAGCGACTGTTCGACGCTCCCGAATACTTTGTCTTCCTTTTCAAACAACAGATCCATGAGCGTCAATTCGTTCCCGTCTTTATCCGTACCGACCGGATCGGAAAGAGAGACGTTTCCCCTGTGTTTTTTCCCCGCGCGTATGAGCATGAGAATTTCGTTCTCGATACAGCGCGCCGTGTACGTTGCGAGACGGGTACCGTGTCCGGGCTCAAACGTGTTGATCGCCTTGATTAACCCGATACTGCCGACGGAAATCATATCGTCCGTTTCGGCGGCGCCGTTGTATTTTTTGACGATGTGCGCCACCAGACGCATATTGTGTTTTACAAGCATATCTTTGGCATATTTGTCGCCTTCCCGCGCCTTGGCAAGATAGCGCTCCTCCTCTTCGGGAGAAAGCGGCTTCGGATACGAACTTCCGTCTCGTACCATTCCCGTAAAAAAGAAGAGCCGTCCGAGTATCGCATAGACCATTTCCAACATACCGATCACCTCTCCGTATTGTATGAACGCAATCGGTTGTCCTATGCCATCTACGCGGCGGCGCGCACGCCCCGCAAGTCCGTGCAACGGGCGCGCCGCGCTTTCCCCGTCGCTCCAACTTCGCGAGCAAGCCGTAACCCCGCAACGCCGCACGCCCCGCCGCCGCTCGGTACGCGCTTCTTTTCCCTCTTCCGCACCGTCCGATAAAAAATGAAAAAAATTTCACGCAAACGCTTGACAAACAATACTATGTAATGTATAGTATCATACATAAGATAGGTTGCAATCATAAGCACGGTAGGTCGAATATGGACGTTCAGATGAAAAAAGGGCTGTTGGACGTATGTGTGCTCGCGTTGCTCAAAAAGGGAGATTCTTACGGATCCCAACTGATGATCGCTCTGACGGACGTCATCGAAGTATCGGAATCGACGCTGTATCCGATTCTGAAACGGTTGGAGCAAGCGGGGCAATTAGTCACGTACAGTTCGGAGCATAACGGAAGGCTGCGAAGATATTATCGGATCACGGGTTCTGGAATCGAGCGCGTGAACGATTTCGAGCGCGATTGGAGAGAAATGGAACGCATTCATGCGTTTATACAAGGAGTGAGAAGAAGATGAACAAGAGAAAATATCTGCGCCGTTTACGCAAGGCGCTTCCCGATCTTTCCGTGAAAGAACGGGAGAATCTGATCGAATATTATGCGGAACTCATCGACGACGCTTACGAGCTCGGCAAGAGCCCGCGGGAAATTTTTTCCGAACTCGAAACGCCCGAAGAGGTCGCCGAAAATTACAGGCGGGAAAACCGTTATTCCGAACCGCCGATCGACGACCGCCGCTCGGACGAACCGCGCCGCCCCGCTCCGCCGAGCCCGTCGCGCGATTCCGGCTTCTCTCCTCTGCGGCTTTTGCTGAGGCTCATCGGATTCGTCCTCGGCGTCGGGTTGGTGATCGCGGGAGGCGCGGCGTGCGTCGCGTACTTCGTCGCTCTGCTGACGATCTATGCAAGCGGAATTTTCCTCATCATCATGTCTTTCGGCGTGATTTCCGCCCACCTCTCCGTCGGCTTGATTCAGATCGGCGCGGGCGTCGCCTGTCTCGGCGCGGGCGTGCTCGTCAATCTGCTCGCGGCGCCGCTCTGTCGGCTCTATTGGCGGTTGACTGGTTGGGTGATTCGCGGCTTCCGTCCCTCGCGCATGGCGCGAAAACCGCTCTTCGGCGGCAAAAAAATCGCCTCGTGCGCGGCGGCGGTCGTGCTCCTCGCCGCGGGCGGCTTAACGGGATATTTCGGCTTCCACGGCGTCGGATACGATTTCAGAAAAATCGCCGTAACGGACGATTTTATCCAAACGACGGAGACGGTCTCGCTCGACGGCTCCGAGCTCCTGTCTCTGAACGCGCCGGATCTTGCGATCAAGGTAATTCCCACGGAAGAGCCGGACGTGAAATTCACCTATTACGCAAGCTCCGAACGGCGGCTTGAACGCTCCGAGGACGGATCGTTTACCGTAACGGGCGCGGCGCTCAGCGCGAAAACGTTTTTCAGCGAGTCCTGGAACAGAGGCGTCGCGTATTGGGGAATCGTTACGCAGTACTGCGACGCGACGTTGGAAATTCCCGTCGCCTATAACGGCAATCTCAATATCGTCTGCCGAAACGGATTTATCGTGCTTGCGGGCGGCGAATACGGCGACGTGACTCTGCAAACGCGGAACGGCTATCTGCGTGCGGAACAGGTCGTCTGCAACAAACTGACCCTGACGACGCACAACGGCGCGGTCTCCGTTCGGGATTGCACGGCGAATACCGTCGAAGCGACGAGCAACAACGGACTTCTGGAAGCGATCGGGTTAGAGAGCGGCACGTTGACGATGCAGACGGGAAACGGCGCGATCAGGCTGGAACGCGTGACGGCGGATTTTACGACGACGACCGCGACGAACGGAGCCGTGGAGCTGGATTCGCTCGTCTCGGACCATATCAGAATCGAGACGAAAAACGGCGCCGTCGAGGGCACGATCCGCGGAAACGTCGCGGATTACAAGATCGACGCGTCGAGTTACGGAAAAAACAATCTGCAAAACAAATCGGACGGCGAAAAAGAGCTCTACGTCCGCGTAAAGAACGGCTCGGTGGAGATCGCCTTTATCGAATAAACGAGCCGAAAAGATAAAACCTTAACGAAGAATCGCCTTCGTAAATTCTTATCAGTCGAAAACCTTAGTAAACGCGCGGAAACGGCGGCATGGAATATGCCGCCGTTTCTTTTCGGTACTTTTCCGCTATTTTACTTCGTATCGTCAAACGAAACCGCGCCCGTCGGCAGTTTATTTTTCCTCTTTGACGACGCGGATATGCACGTCGTCGAGCTGTTTCCGTTCGACGGGCGAGGGCGCGCTCATCATGAGATCGCGCGCTTTGGCGTTCATGGGGAACGCGATGACTTCACGGATATTCACCGTATCGCAGATGAGCATTACCATTCTGTCCACGCCCGGCGCCACGCCCGCATGAGGGGGCGCGCCGAATTGAAACGCATGATAGAGCGCGGGGAACTTGCCCTCCACGACGCTCTCGTCCATTCCCACGAGCGAGAACGCTTTGAGCATGATCTCGGGATCGTGATTTCTGACCGCGCCCGACGAAAGCTCCACGCCGTTGCAGACGATATCGTACTGATACGCGAGCACGTCGAGCGGATCCTGCTCTTGAAGCGCTTTCATACCGCCCTGCGGCATGGAGAACGGGTTATGGCAGAATTCCAGCTCTCCGCTCTCTTCCCCGATCTCGTACATGGGGAAATCGACGATCCAGCAGAAGCGGTAGACGTTCTTTTCGAGAAGATCGAGCCCCGTGCCGAGCATGGTGCGCAAGATTCCCGCGCGTTTCTGCGCCGCGCCGAGTTTTTCCTCCGCGACGAGCGCGACGAACGCGCCCGCTTGCAAGCCGAGCCGTTCGACGAACGCGTCCGATCTTTCCGCGACGAATTTCGCGATCCCGCCCGCGGGCGCGCCGTTTTCGTCCAGCTTGAACCAGTACATGGCGCCGCCTTCCGTTTTTACTTTGAACTCTTCGGCGGTCTTGTCGATCCACTTACGCGCGACGGTCGCGCCGTTGACGGCGATCGCTTTGACCGTCTTCCCCTCCACCGCCGCGAAACCGCAATTTTGCATCAGATCGGTTACGTCTTTGACGACGAGCGGATTGCGCAGATCGGGCTTATCGCTGCCGTACGTTTCGAGTGCGTCGCGATAGGCGATGCGTCTGAACGGCGGCTTGTCCGCTTCCCAGCCCGAATATTTGGCAAAGACGGGCGGAAGAACGCCTTCGAGCACTTCAAACACGTCCTCCTGCGTCGCGTACGCCATTTCGATATCGAGCTGATAAAACTCGCCGGGCGAACGGTCGGCGCGGGCGTCCTCGTCGCGGAAGCAGGGCGCGATCTG